>CAYJUW010000001.1:0-36197 GCA_964373495.1 uncultured Candidatus Saccharibacteria bacterium
CGATGTGCATGGCAATGATGCCAATCTACAAATGAAATGCCAATCTACGAATTGCTAATCCGTCAATCCGGTTATTCGCAATCCGCGCGATTGGCATAAGATTCGCTGATTGGCATCACATTAGGTGTGTTTAGATACGTTCAATATGATGCCGGCCATGGCCAGGGTGATGATGAGCGAGGTCCCGCCGTAGGAGATGAAGGGCAGCGGGATGCCGGTCAAGGGCAGGAGCCCGGAGATGGCCGCCATGTTGATCGTCGCCTGGAGCACGATGAGCGAAGTCATGCCGGTGACGAGGAGCTTTGAAAAGAAGTCCGGAGCGCTCCGGGCGACGGCGATGGCCCGGAGAAAGAAGGCAAAGAAGAGGGCGATGAGCGCGGAGGCGCCCAGGAACCCAAACTCCTCCACGACCACGGCGAATACCGAATCCCCGATGGGTTCGGGCAGGTAAGAAAACTTCTGGATGGACTGCCCGAAGCCCCGGCCGAGAAAACCGCCCGACCCGATGGCGATCAGGGCCTGGGAGATGTGGTAGCCGATGCCCTGGGGGTCAAGGTCGCGGTTGAAGAAAACGAGGAAACGGGCCACGCGGTAGGGTGCCACCCGGACCACGGCCGCCAGGCCGGCCGCGGCCAGCAGGGCAAAGGCGACGAGCTGCGAGATGCGGCCGCCGCCGAGGAAATAGAGGATGATAGCGCTCAGGCCGGTGACGACGAGCGTACCGATGTCGGGCTGGAGCAGGAGGAGCGCGGCCACGATTCCGACGACGATCAGGAACGGCACAAAGGCCGTGGTGAAGCCCTTGGCCTGGCCTTTTTTCTTATCCAGCCAGCTGGCTAGGTACAGTATAAGCGAAAGTTTGAGGATTTCCGAGGGCTGGACGCTGAAAGGGCCGAAGTGGAGCCAGCGGCTGGCCCCGCCGGAGGTGAAGCCGAACTGGGGGAGGAAGACCGAGGCCACGAGGAGGAGCGCGAGCGCCAGGAGCGGCAGGGCGATCTTTTTCCAAAATTTGTACGGGATGGCTTGGGCGGCGAGGAGTGCGGCCAGGCCGATGAGTGCGGAGAGGCCCTGGCGGAGGAGATAGTAGTAGGGCGTGCCGAAGTTCTTCTGGGAGATGACCACCGAAGCCGAGGAGATGACAAAGAGCCCCGCTCCGAGCAGGATCAGCGTGATGGCCAGGAAGGGATAATCAACATGGCGGCGCATCGAACATATCGTACCCCAGGCCGAAACGAAAAAGGAGGGTTCGGTTGCTCCGAACCCCCACTTACATCGCCGTTCAGTCGAGGATAGCCACATCCTCCTGCCTCACCGTGAGGCGGGTGCCGTCACCGCACTCAAGGGTGATCAGCTCCTCACCCACCGCGACGATCGGGAGTATGGAACCCTCGAGCTGCCCGAGATCGACCTCTTCGCCGTCCTCGGCGATCCCGACGAGGTCGTGCCATCTGCAGAGGATCTCCCCCCTCATTTTGGTATCCCTCCTCAGGGCGCGGTCACGAGTTTAAAGATCGCATAGCCGATCACCGCCCACATGAAGGCGCCGATGATCACTCCCCGGATGATGCTTTTCCGCGCCGAAGTCTCGATTGGTATTGGTTCACCGTCCCACATCTTTAGCCCTCCGTTTGTGTTGTGATGGCGCCATGGAAGATGCTGTTTCTAATCTAGATTCTTCTATCGTCCCCTGTCAAGGTCTCAGGCTCTTTACTGCCCGTACGAACTTTTCCCCGCGGTCAAATTCGTGCCTGAACAGTCCAAAGCTCGCCGCGCCCGGCGAGAGCAGCACCGCGTCCCCCCGCTTGGCATTGCGGTAGGCCACCCGCACCGCCATCGCCATCGTCCGCGCATCCCGAATACTTAAATACTGTACAGTATTTAAGTATTCGCCATGTGCGCCGGGCTTTTGCCCCGTTTGCCCCTGGTGGAACATTTGCCGCCCCAAGGCCTTTTGCATTTTGTCGGTTGCTGTACCGGGCAGGAATGTTACGGAAGCTGCATTCTCGCGGAGCGCCCGCATGAACTGACTAGCCGCTAGACCCTTGTCGTAACCGCCGGCGATGACGTGGAGACCGTGATGCCCGATGCCTCGCTTGGTGGCGATGATCGCTTGCTCCGCCGCCGTGGGATTCGTCGCCGTCGTGTCATTGATGAAGGAAACCCCGCGGACTTTCCGTACAAGCTCCATGCGGCCGGGCATGCCGCGGAAGCGGGCGAGCGCGGTTCGGACGGCGCGCTCCCCTACTCCGGTATGCCGGGCGATGGCAACGGCCCCGGCGATGTTCGGGATATGGAACGCGGGAATGTTTTTTGCCAGCGCGTCACGGTAGCGACGCAAAATTTTCTGGGAATCGAAACGGATGACGCGCGATGGTGTATTACGGGCTATGCGCCGGAGCAGCGGATCACGGGCGTTGACGAACAGCATGTCACCGCGTTTCTGGAATTTGAAAATGTTCGCCTTGGATGCGATGTAGGCGGCCATCGAAGGGTAGCGGTTCAAGTGATCCGGAAAGATGTTGGTGATGAGGGCGATCGCCGGGCTCCGGCGGCTGTTCTTTAGCGAATCTAGTTGGAAACTCGATAGTTCCAGCACCACAAGGTCGTTTTTACGCACCCGTAACAGGAATTCAAGAACGGATTTCCTGATGTTGCCGCCGAGCCACACTCGGGATCCGCGTCTGATCCGCGTAGCCGATCCGCGTGGGATCCGCGGAGATTCCCCATGCCGCATCTCGGCACGGAGCATTGAGGCCAACAGGGTTGCGGTTGTTGACTTCCCTTTCGTACCGGTGATGCCGATGATCGGCGCCGGGCATCCGAGAAAAAAAATCTCAACATCGGAGAGGATGGAAACGCCGGCGCGCCTGGCGATTTTCAGAAACTTTGAGTTTTCGGGTACGCCGGGGCCCTTGATGATGTAGTCAGCGATTTTGAAATCAGCCGGCCGGTGCCCGCCGAGGCGGTAGGTGATGTTTTTGAAGCGGCGGAGTTTGGCAATGGTCGGCGCAAGTTGCCGTTTCGTTTTCAGATCAGTGACGATCACGTGGCTTCCCAAGCGGGAGAAGAAAGCAGCGGCGCCGGCGCCGCCTCCGTGCAACCCCAATCCCATGATGAGGGCTTTTTTATTTTTGAAATCAGCGAGCTTCAGCATACTTCATGATCGCATCACGCGTTGCCGGTAGTTCTCTTACGCCGTCGTCCTCGCTGAAGTGGCCTTTCCCCGGCTCGATTATAATTTCTGCGCCCACCCTGTTGCGGAATAGTTGGGCATTTTCGATTGGTACGTCGGGGTCATCATCGGAGAACAGTGCGGTGAAATTATTCGTCGTTCGTCTCACCTTTGCAAAATCAATAGGCTGCTCAAGCCATTGCCGAGCAATCTCCCGTTCAGCGGCTGTTGGTGTTGCCTCGGGGGTTAGCGAGAACCAGCCGGCGACAAATACCGCGCCGCCGATGGCCGCGTTTATCGTTTCCAGGTAACGCAGGATGGTTAGACAGCCGATGCTATGACCGACAAAGTACGTATCCTTATTCGGCGCTTCGACCTGTCTGGCCAGATGCGGGACCCACGCCTCGACACGGGGCTCATTGCTATTCGGCATCGCAGGGATAAATACTGCAAATCCATTAGACTCGAGTTCCCCTTTCAGCCAAGGGAGCCAACCTTCATCAGGATGTCCGCCCCAGCCATGAATGATGAATACGCGCTTGGATGCCATAATGATGTTATCTCAACAGCCAAACTGTTATCTTAACAATTAAACGACGATCGTTTGAAAATTGTTAAGATTGAATTTCCAATATCCTAAACCGATTTTACCCCGTTAGATCCCGAACGCTCCGGCTTGCCCCGTTAGAAACGATGTTTCTAACGGGGTGAAGGGTGGGGATCTAACGGGGTTTACGGTTTCCGCAACACTTGGCCGGCGGCCGCGCCGGTGAGCTGGCCCTGTTCCATGGCGAGTGTGCCGTTGACGACCACGGCTTCGATGCCGGTGGAATGGACGTAGGGGTTGAGGTAGGTGGAGTTGTCGCGGATTTTCTCCGGATCGAAGATGACCAGGTCGGCCCAGTGGCCCTTGGCAATGCGGCCGCGCTCGGCAAACCCCACGGCATCGGCCGGCAGGGAGGTGATTTTGCGCATACCTTCCTCCCAAGATATGAGCCCGGCCTCGCGGACGAAGCGGTGGAGGAAGTGCGGAAACGCTCCGGTGGAGCGCGGGTGGACGAGCTTGCCGGTTTGGCCAAGCTCGGCCGATACCCCGCTAGCGTCCGAGGCCATGATGCCCAAGGGGTGGGTCAGGCCGGCTACGACATTCTTGAAGGCGAGCGTTTTGCCGAAGATCGTCACCCGGCCGCCGTTGGCCGCGAGGAGCTCCAAGATGGCCTGCTCCGGGGACGAGCCGGCCCGCTCGGCGACCTCGGCGATGGTCAGGCCGTTGGTGTCGGTCACGACTGAGCTGGCAACGATGTAGCGATCGTAGTGGAGCGTTAAGCGCTGTAGCTCTTCGATGATGGTCGCGCGGTTGGCCGGATGGGCGATGCGCTTGAGCATGGCCGGGAATCCGCCTTCGCGGGCCCAGGGCGGCAGGAGGAGGTAGAGGAAGGAGCCGGTGCGCTGGTAGGGGGACACATCGAAGTGGAAGGGCTGGCCGTGGGCATGGGCCCGCTCGATCATGGCCAGGGCCTTAGGGAAGAACGGCCAGCTCTTGCGGCCGATGGCTTTGAAGTGCGAGACGATGACCTTGGCTTTGGACTCGCGGGCGATCTGGACGGCTTCGTTCATGGCCGGGATGAGGTCAGCCCCTTCGTGGCGGAGATGGGTTTTGTACACGGCGCCGTGGCGGGCGAGGACTTTGGCCAGCGCAGTGAGTTCTTCTGCGGTGGCCGGCTGTTCGTGGCTGTAGACCAGGCCGGTGGACAGGCCGAAGGCGCCCTCGCTAATCCCCCGCTCGAGGTGCTCGACCGCCTGGGCGAGCTCCTCGGCGTTCATGGGCCGGGATTCGCCGGCCAGGATCCCGCGGCGCAGCGTGCCGTGGCCGACGAGCGTGGCCACGTTTAGGCCGAGCGGATGGCGGGCCAGTTCCTCAAGGAGTTCTTTCACCGTGGCCCAGTTGATGTTGCGGCTGGTGGCCTCCCATTTGCGGAGCGAGGCCGCGGCTTCCGGGGATACAAGCGGGGCCAGCGAGGAGCCGCAGTTGCCGACGAGGATGGTGGTCACCCCCTGGGTCAGGAGGTAGTCCTGGAGGGGATTCTGGAAGATGGCCCAGTTTTTGTCGGCGTGGCTGGTGAGGTCAATGAAGCCCGGGGTCACGAACTTGCCGAAGGCCGGGACGGTCTTCGCACTTCCGGCGCCGGGGAGGGTGGGGGCGCCGATGTCCTGGATGCGGCCGCCTTTCAGGCCGATGTCGGCTAAAAAACGCGGCTTTCCGGTGCCGTCAATGACCATGCCGTCTTTGATCAGGAGGTCGTAGGTCATGAGGTGGTAGGTGTCAGGTGCAAGGTGTTAGGGGTTGGGCAGAAAGTTCAGTTTGAGTATAGCAAAAAAGTGTCTAAAGAAAAACGCCCTCATCGTACTGATGAGGGCGCCTGGCACCCGAATGCGCTGCGAGAGAACTGACTTCAGTGGAGGCAACCCTTGGTGAAGGGCACGTCCTTGGCGAGGAGAGAGGCATTTCCGCCGTGCTTCCGAATGTCATCGCCCGTGATATCCTTTAGGAGCTTGGTCCGCTTGATCGGGGGAAGGTAGCCTCTGTCGAGCTCGTCAGGGTACTTCCACCGCTCACTGGAGTGGATGTGCGCGTAGCGCTTGTCGTGATCAGGGTAGTAGACGGGTATCATCTTGCACCTCCCAGCTTTTTACGGGCCTGAATGAACTGCCCCTATGTCCTATTCTACAGTAGACGAGGGAAGCGTATCCAGTCCGCGGTCAGATCAACCCACCGCTCCGTGAGCCGCTGGGCTCGAGCCCTTGCGTTCTTACCCACAAGGAGAATAAAGTACTGCGGCTCGTCTTTCCAGATCGTCTCGAGATCCGCAACGAGTCTTGAGACCTCGAGGAGATGTTTATCGGTGAGCCCCTTCTTCGCTTCGGAGTAGAGCGGAACTGCCCGGCTGCCGAGTGGCCGGAACTCTACCTCAAACAGCAACACAGGAACACTCATGTGTCTGTTGAGATGACCTCGGAAGGCATCGAGGTCCTCTACCTTGGCCACGGCAGCATCAACTCTATCCCCTGCCGCTTTGTGGAGCGCATGATACGCCGGCCTCGTCTTCCAGAGGTTGAGCACGTTCTTCTTCTCCCGATAGAAGACGGCGCGCTGGATCATCCTTGTGGTTTCGCTATCCGCCTCCATGCTCCGCAGTACGCTCCACAGCCACACGTCGTCCCGCAGGACGAATGCGTCCGCATTCTCGGTATTGAACTGTTCTTTCCTGATGATCCTCCGCTCGATGGCTTTTCCGATAAGGTATCGCACCAGCATCTTCATGGCAACCACCCCGGTGGTGGAAATGAATCCACACGTGGGTGCGGTAGCGATCAAGGAGGAGTGCTTCCATTGAGGTGAGGGCTTTTTCGGAGTAGGCGATGAGCCATCGCTCCTCACGTCGCTCAACGAAGATCGAATCGCAGAGCCGCCGGATGTCGTAGTGGCCGTACTCGCCTCCGGCCAGGAACCCGTCGCGCTGGACAAAGTCAATACGGTCGGCGTCGATATCTGAATCAACGAGTGACTTTACGACCGAAAGCGGGTCCTCAGGCGGTATATCCTTTTCCGTCATCAACCTGATGAGCGCATTTCGCACCGGCCTGGTAAGCTTAAGGTCGGGGACCATACGCTTCACGATGGTGGCGCCGAACGCCTCATGGAGCTTTTCGTAGCCGGCGGCACCCGTCCATTCCTCTACGGTCTTTATCACTCTTTGCTTGCCAACCCAGCTCTTCACCGCCATCTCAAAGAGGTGGGAGAGCGGCAGGTGGCCGATATCATGCAGGAGCGCGTAGAGCCGGGCGAGCTCGATGAACTCCTCCTTCGAGGTAAGGCTAGTATGCGCCTTCAGCTCGCGAGAGTATACTCTCCATTTTGGGCCCAGGGTGAGGGTTTCGGCCATCATCCCGGCGACGCGGCAGGTGCCGAGCACGTGTTCAAAGCGCGAGGTGTTCAGGAGGGATAGACGTAGAACGCCACATCGTTCTGCCTGATCTGCCGGAGCCGCTGGAAGAAGGGGTGGTTGATGATGCACTGCTCCTGTTCGGTGAAGAGAATAGTGCCGTGTACCAAATCCCGTACGCGCAGGACGTAGCGGAGCATAAGGAAACCTCCTTTCTCAAGGAACATGAATGCAATTGTGAATAGGCAACCGAATTGCCGCCTCGCGGTTGTGCTATCCGTATCAGATCCATCCCCATTCCGTCAAGGTACTGACAAACGATTCATTAGCGTCCCACGAGCGCTACCACCATTCCTATTATAGCAAACACCACGCTAATCACCCAAAACCTCATTGTCACTTTATACGACGGCCAGCCGATGGCCTCGAAATGGTGGTGGAGGGGGGCGACGAGGAAAATCTTTTTCCCCCGCCAGCGCTTGGAGGCCAGCTGGAGGATGACCGAGGCCGCCTCCACCGCAGGCACAAAGGCGATGATGGGCAGCACGATAACCGAGTTGGTCAAAAAGGCCATGACCGTGAGCGTGGTGGTCAATCCCAGGATGCCGGTCTCGCCCATGTAAAATCGCGCCGGCGGGATGTTGAACCATAAAAACGCCAGGAGCGATCCCAGCACCACGGCCGAGAAGGCGGCCAGGTCAATCTGCCCTCGGAAAAAGGCAATGCCGCCGTAGGCGGCGAATATGGTGGCGAATACGCCCCCGGAAAGGCCGTCCAGGCCGTCAATGACGCCGGTGGAAAAGGTGGCCAGCATGGTGACGATAAAGAGCGGGATGAACCAGAGGCCGATGGCCAGGTCGCCCGCGCCGGGAACGTAGACGGCGCTCTGGCCCAAGCGAACGTAAAACCAGTAGGCGCCGGCCAGGGCAATCAGGAAGACCACGGCCAGGCGGACGCGGAATTTCAGGCCCCCGGCAATGTAGCCGCCTTTGCCGAACACTTGGAGAAGATCGTCCAGGAAGCCGAGGAGCGAGGCCGAAACAATGGTGAAGAGCGGGAGCCAGGTCTGGTTGCGGGACAGGAAGTTGATCTTATCAAGGAGCGGGCTGGCCGTGAGCTTGGCCGCGGCCCAGAATCCGAAAATTACGAAGAGCGTGGTCAGCCAAATCAAGAGCCCGCCCATGCGCGGGATGGAGACCTCGCGCTCCTTATGGAGCGAGGCGAAAATCGGCGTTCCGGCCCCGTCCGGCGCCCGAGTGCGCGCGGCCTTGCGCCACATCCGGTACTTGAAGAGGAAGTGGGCCAGGAGCGGCGTCCAGCCGAGCGCGAAGAAGAAGGCCAGGGCCGAGAGGCCGAAAACTTTCAGGACGTTTAAAATGAGTTCTGCTTCCGCGGTCATGGCGCCAGGGTGAAGTTTGATTCCAGCCACTGGATGAGCGCCCGGCCGTCGCCGAAGCGGTCGCGGGATTTTAAGAGCACGATGGCGATGAGCTCGTCGGGTGAGAGCCGGTAGAGCATGGCCAACGCCCCTTGGGCATTATCGTCGAATCCTGTCTTTGAGCCGTAGATCGCCGGATACTCCGTGAGGAGCGGGTTCGTGTTGATGACGCCATAGCGCCGGCCGGAGGCGCCAAAGACGAAGGTCTCGCGGATCCGCGTGGTGGCCCAGAGCTCGGGCCGCTCCTCGGTGATGAATGCGGCCAGGCGCGTCAGGTCCCGGGCCGTGGAGTAGTTCTCGGGATCATCGCTCCCGCCGGGGTTGGCAAAGCGGGTGTCGGCGAGGCCGAGGGTCGCGGCGCGCTCGTTCATGAGGGCGACGAAGGCGCGGGTGCGCTCCGCAAAGGGCGCGCCGCCGAGCTCGGGCCGTTTCAGTAGGGCAACGTATTCGGCCGCGGCGTAGGCGGCATCGGCGTCCGAGGAAACCAAGAGGATCCTCAACGCATCCTCGGCTTTTAGGGTATCTCCGGCCAGCACGGCGCTCCGTTTTTCATCCGGGCTCCCCGCGCCTCTGGCCTCGGCGCTGAAGGGGATTGCCCGGAGCGGTTCAACGGACTCGGCCAGGACGAGCGCGGTCATGAGCTTGGTTAAGCTGGCGATGGGCAGGCGGCGGCCGGGTTCCCGTTCAAAGAGCACCTCGCCGGTTTTGAGGCGCTCTAGCCGGACGGCCAATGCGCTCACCTCCGGCGGGGGGGCGCCGGCTTTCAAGAGTAAGCGCGGCGCGGACGGTTTCAGATCGGTGCCGATCGCAGTCGTCTCGAGCTTTGGCTTCCCGGCGGTGAGCGAGATGCCGGCCAAGAGGGTCGCGAGCGCTAAGATCAAGATTACGGTTTTGGCAATCACAGAGGTAGGTATCATGAGGCGGATCAGCGGAGCGATGACTCTGGATCGGCGGGAACGGCGATGGGTTCTTTTTGAAATGTCCCGTACTCCGGCAGCTCCGAGACGTTGGTGATGCCCAGGTGCTTCAGGAAATCGTGCGAGATGCGGTAGAGGTAGGCGCGCCGGTCTTTGGGGTTTTCCTCGCGGCTGACCAGACCCCGGATCAAGAGGTTCCGGAGCGTGAAGGAGGAGTCAACCCCGCGGATGTATTCGATTGCCGCGCGGCTGATCGGCCCTTTGTAGGCGATGATGGCCAGCACCTCAAGCGAAGCGCGGGAGAGGTCTTCGGAGAGTTCGCTTGCGGCGAACTTTTCGACTACGGCTTTATGCGCGGGGTTGGTTGCGAATTGCCACTCCTCGCCGTTGGAGACGAGCTGAATCCCCCGTTCCCGGTACTCGGCTTGGAGTTCGCGCAGTGCGCCCTCAACTTCTTCCTTTGGAGCGCCGGCGGCTTTGGCCAGACGCGAAAGCGTCATCGAACTCCCCTGCATGAACAGCAAGCTCTCAATTAATGATGTTAAGCGCATGGAGCAGACAGCGTAACCGCCCGGCCTAATACTGTAATACTGTACAGTATTACAGTATTACCTTGGGGTCTATTTAGTAGCGCGCTTTAGCCAGGAGTAACTTAGCATCTTTGTAAATTTTTCTCTTATGATCGAGGTTGTCAATTACCTGATAAATTCGTTCACGCTCTTTTCGCGACGCTGTTTCAAGCAGTTCCTGTATCAGCAACTGCGGCCAATAGTAGAGCGGATACTTTTTATGGATCGGCGGTCCATAGCTTCGGTTTGCACTTCGTTGTCGTTGCGAGCGCTGATACAGGAGGCGAAAGCCCGCACCCGAGTGCTGGAGCCAGGCACTTACCCGCGCAATGGTCGGTTCACTTACCTTCATTCGCTTTCTGATTTCTTCGTAGGTTTCGCCCTCAATGAGTAGAGTTGCAATTTTTAAGCGTTTGGCCAACATTTCCAGCTCTTGGCGCGAAACAAGATCCCCGAAGACTTGGGCGGCCTCCTCCACGCCGCGTATGGTTCCCAGGCTGCGGAAAAATTCAAAAAGCAGTTCGTCTCTTTCTTTCCGGGACAGCTTGAGGCTGAATTTTTTCATCCGGCCGGTCATTGGTTCTCAGCTTCTTAACGCCACGTCATCGGATAATACTTAAATACTGTACAGTATTTAAGTATTGGTATCGAGCTGGCTGGTCCAGAATGGCTTTTGATCCGTCAGCCATTTCTGGACAGCTTCTTCGTTCTATCGTCCTATCGTCTTCAGAGTGCCTTTCGGATTTTTATATCGCCGAAAAGCCCTTTCTGTTCAATCGTAACAAGTTTCTGTTTGGCCAACTCGAGCAAGGCCAGGAAACTCACAATGATCTCGACCTTCTCCCGGGCACCGGCGACGAGCTCGGAGAAGGCCCGCTCCACTTTTTTGCGCAGGAAGGCCTGGAGCTCTGCGATCTTCTCCTCCAGCGATATGATTCTCTTTAATTTTTCCTCAGCCAGCTTTTCGATCTTCGGGAGTGCGTCAATCACCCGCTGGAAAGCCCCGACGAGCATGGTCAGCGTGAATCGCTTGGGTGGATAGAAGACCGGGAGCCGGCCGGCGTAGGCCTCGCGGGAGAAGGACTTTGGACCGCCTGAGGCCATCTGGCCGATCCGGATGGCAAGCTCCTTGAAGCGCTTATACTCCTCCAGGCGCTGCTCGAGTTCGGCAATGGATTCCTCCTCTTCGGCGTTTGTCTGGAACTGCGGCAGCAAGCTGCGCGATTTGATGAGGAGCAACGTCGCCGCCACGACCAAGAACTCGGCTAAAATTTCCTGGTCAGCTTCCCCCTTGGCCTGGAGCCCCCGCAGGTACCCGATAAATTTATCCGTGACGTTGGCCAGCGAAATTTCGTTGATGGCGAGCTTTTCGCCCTGAATGAGCTCGAGCAGCAGGTCGAGCGGCCCCTCAAACTTTTCTTGCTTGATCGTGTAGGGCATCCGGGTGGGAGAAATTCTAAATCCGAAGCACAAAATTCGAAACAAATCTCAAATTCAAAATTCCAAATCCCAAACGCGTTTCTGATTTGGAGTTTGAAACGTTGGCATTTGTCTAGGATTCCGGATTTTGAGTTTCACGCTTCACTTGGAGGCCGACCTCCTCAAGCTGCTTCGGATCAACCTCCGATGGCGTATTCATCATAGGATCGCGGGCGTCACCTGTTTTGGGGAAGGCCATGACCTCGCGAATCGAGGGCTCGTTCTGGAAAACCGCGACCAGGCGGTCAATTCCGGATGCAATGCCGCCGTGGGGCGGGGCGCCGTAGGTGTAGGCCTCGAGAAGATGGCCGAATTTCTCCTGGATTTCCTCGTTCGAATAGCCGAGGATGCCAAAAATCTTTTTTTGCAGGTCGGGACTGGTAATGCGGATGCTGCCGCCGGCGATCTCGTAGCCGTTTAGTACGAGATCGTACTGCAGCGAGCGCACCTTGAATGGGTCGGTATCGAGGAGCGGGATATCTTCCGTTTGCGGCGCGGTAAAAGGATGGTGCGAGGGTGAAATCTCCTGCGTTTCGGTTTTTCCGAAGAGCGGAAAGTCAGTCACCCAGGCGAAGGCCATCACATTCGGATCTTTGTCCTCGCGGAGGTCAAATTTATCGGCGTCAAAGCGCTTCAGGGCTTCCCCGTGCGTGAGCCGCGGGAACGGTTTTTTGAATACCGTTTTGCCGGCAACTTTCTCGGCAAGATCGATATAGAGTTCCTCGATCAACGCGAGCACATCCTCGCGCTCGGCAAAGGCCATCTCAATATCAAGCTGCGTGAATTCCGGCTGGCGGTCGCCCCGCGTGTCTTCGTCCCGGAAACAGCGCGCAATTTGGAAGTAGCGCTCAAATCCGGCCGCCATCAAAAGCTGCTTATACTGCTGGGGCGACTGCGGCAGGGCGTAGAACGTTCCGGGCTGGAGGCGCGAGGGCACGATGTAGTCCCGAGCGCCTTCGGGCGTTGATTTGGTGAGGATGGGGGTTTCGATTTCAATAAAGTTCTTTTGGCGCAGGAAATCCCGGATTGCTGCAATGATTCTGTCCCGCAGGACGATGTTTTGCGTTAACCGCTCGCGGCGGAGGTCGAGGTAGCGGTACTTTAGCCGGAGCTCTTCGTCAATATCGAGCCCCGGCGTGTCGAGCGGGAAGGGCGGTGTCTTGGCCTCGTTCAAGACCTCGAGCTTCTCAACCGGCAGCTCTACGGATCCGGTGGGAATGGCCGGATTTTCCATGCCTTGGGGCCGTTCGCGGACCGCGCCCTCGACGGCGATCACCCACTCCGGCCGGAGCTTCTCGGCTCTGGCGTAGAGCTCGGCATTATCCGGCCGAAAGACCAGCTGCAAGACTCCCGAGCCGTCCCGGAGGTCAATAAAAATAAGCTTGCCGTGGTCGCGCCGGCTTCCCACCCACCCGGCTACCCGGACTTGTTCTCCCACCCGTTTGGCGGTCGCACCCGTAAGAATCCGCTCCATATCTCTCTCAGCGTGCCACAATCAACCAACAACAATCAACATTCAACAATCAGCAAATCGCAGCGACCGGCGGGCGGGAAGCTACAGGGCCGGGAGCGTGACGGAGAACGTGCTCCCCTGCCCCAGGCCGGGCGAGGATACGGCCACGCGGCCGCCGTGGTCCTCAATAATCTTTTTTGCGATATAGAGCCCGAGGCCCATGCCGTCCGGCCGCAGCTGTTTGGCCTCTTCGGTGCGGGCGAATTTGGTGAACATCCTGACTGCGTCCGGGGCCTTAATGCCAATGCCGGTGTCCTCGACTTTCAACATCAGCCAGCGGCGCCCCCCCTGCCGTTCGGGGTAGAGCTCGACCACGATCCTGCCCTTTGCCGTGTACTTGATGGCGTTATCTACAAGGTTCACTACCACCTCGCGGAGCTTATCTGGATCGCCGTTCACAACCTGATCGGCGGCGCGGTCCCGGTAGAGGAGGATCAGCCCTTTGGCGCGGGCCGCGGCCTCGAATTGTCGGATGACCTCGGCGACGACATCGGCGAGCGGGATGCGGGTGAATTCGTAGCCTAGCCGGCCGGTTTCAATCCGTGAGAGGTCCAAAAGATCGCCGACGAGCCGGATGAGCTGCTCAGCCGAGGTGGCGACCTTGGCCATGGATTCTTTGATCAGGTCCGTGGCCTGCCCGAGCGTGCCCTCGAGCAGCATGGAGACGTAGCCCTTGATGATGGTCAGGGGCGCCCGCAGCTGGTGGCCGGCGATGGAGATGAATTCGGACTTGGCCTGGTCAAGCTGCTTCAGCGCCACGTTGGCCCGGCTGAGCTCAGCGGCCAGGTTCGAAATTTGCTCGCGGGACCGCACCTCGCGCATGACGCTTCGGATAAGGAGGGCGCCGAACCCGATAGCGAAGGCGAGCGTAATGGCGTTGATGGCGCGGGAGAGCGGGTTAGGGGCAAAGACGAGTTCCGCGGCGAGCGTAATGAGCAGGAGCATGGTGAAGAGCTCGGCGCCGATTACCCGAACGTTCATGAGATTGTGGCGGGCGATCGAATATCCGATGAACGCCACCATGATGATCGTCGTCACCGGACCCCACCCGATGTAGGCGGAGTTCCCGAGTAGGACGAGCGCAATGTTGAACCAACTGCCGAGGACGGTGGTGGCCAGGACTCCTGCGGAGAGCGTGCTGATCTGGATTCGCTCCTCTGCCTCACTGCTCGTGCGGTACTTCCGGTAGAGCGTCTGGAATGCCCGGAACATGACCGCGCTGAAGTAGGCGACGAATACGAGATGGACGGGACCGATGGAAAGCTGCTTGGCGCCGTCCCCGAGATCCGCGATGCCGCGGATGAAATCAGACGAGAAGAATGCCAGCAGGCCCGTGATGGCCCCGATGCCGATCACCAGGGCATGCTGGATTGGATGGATCGGCTTTTCAATGAAGAACTTTACGAAGTACCAGAAGCTCGCCGCAATCACCACAGCCGCCGCATAGCTCGTCGCGAGCGAGAGAAACATAGCCGCTGGCGACGTGGAGATCCGGAGGGCCGCGATGGCGACGATCCAGAGCACCACACCAGAGACCGCGACGGCATAGGAAATATCGGCCCGTCGTTTCGGGCCGTGGATGAAGATTATTGCGCTCAGTGAAATGTTGAAAACACCAGCAATAATGAGCGCATTGAGGGTCAGATCCATACGGTAATTAAAAACGCCCCACGGATCATCATACCATGCGCCGGTAGATGACCCATGGGGCAGCGGTGCTCAGGGTAGCCGGATGACCGCTGAGCCATATTGCCAGCCGGCGCCGATGGCGGCCATGAGGATGGTGTCGCCGGATCCGATCCGGCCGTCGGACACCGCCTCGTCGTAGGCCACCGGGAGCGTAGCCGTGTCGAGATTCCCGTACCGGTCGACGTGGACCACCATACGGCTCTCATCGATCTGCAGCTGCTTTGCGAGGGCGGAGAGCATGCGGCGGTTGACCTGATGGAAGATGAAGCGGTCAACATCGCGGAGCTTCATGTCGGCGTATTCGAGGACCTTTAGCGTACGGGCGAAGAGCTCCGGGCCGAATTGGCGCACCAGCCGCGAGTTCATGTCGAAGCGGTGCAGGCCCTGGCGGACCGTTTCATGAGTAGCCGGATGGCGCGAGCCGCCCGCGGCGAACGTCACCGGGTTGTCGTAGCCCCACGCACCTCGGAAGGTGTGGAGGATGCCGACGTTCTCACGGTCAGTAGCCTGGAGGATGAGCGCGCCTGCACCTTCACCGAAGATGAAGACGTTCGACAAGCCGAGCCGGAGCTGCCGTTCTCGCTCGGCAGCATCGGCGATCTGATGCGTAGCGCTGATGTAGGGCCCGACGACGACCGACCCGACGACCAGGACCCGCATCGCCTTGCCAGCGCGGATGTCGGAGTCGGCGAGATCCATCGCGTAGATGAACCCGCCGCAGCCGACCGTCGTGAAGCCGATCGCGTAGGCGTCCTGGCGCATGCCGATGCGCATATGGAGGATGCAGGCCGGATCCGGCATGAGGTACTCGGGCGTGGAGGTGGCATAGATAACGCCGTCGAGCTCGGTGGGGTGTAGGCCGGCCCTGTGGAGGGCCCGGAGTGCAGCTTGGGTGGCGTTGTCAATGTCGTGGAAGCCACTCCGCAGCTCCCCAGCTTTGAAGTCGAAAGCGTTCCGGCGCTCCTGGATGCCGAGTTTTTCCTCGACCCACTCGGGGGTCCAGCGATACCCATCGGGCCGCGGGAAGAAGTTAGCGATGTCCTGGTTGGTGGCGCGGAATGGCGGCAGGTGCTTTCCGCTGCCGACGATGATTGAACGAAGCATCTCGGATCCCCCCTTACCGTCACGGCTGTCGAACCGCCTAGGTTGTGAAGAACTCGGTCTCCCTGAGCCCAGTGCTCGGGCTGCCGTTCCTACGGTACGGCGGTTTGCCGGACCGCGTTTTCCTTACTTTCTACCTCCTAGTATCCTACAAAGGTTGCCATTTTGTCTATATGGAGGTGACAGTGATACGCATCGGGTGGTAGGATAATGGCAAATACTCATTATTTTCACCCATTAGGTTTCGCCTATGGCCAAAGACGCACCGAAGATGAAGGGCTGGCGGCCGCGGGACAAGACCTCGGGGCGGCTGCGGAAGAAGCGGAGTGACACTAAGGTGGCGACGATCGAGCAGCGGTATCGCCGCCGCATCGGATCGAACCCGCACCTCCAGCTCGGGACGGTCCTCAAGCGCCGCCGCAAGAAGTCGCTGAAAAATCTTCTGAAATAACGCAACCGGCGCCCCGGCCGCAGTCGGGGCGCCGTTGGCGTTAGTACCGAATGCCCTTTCCTCCGCTCTGTACGTATTCAAGGTATTTTCGCATCCCTTCCCGCTGGCCGCCGGGAAGTAGCCGAACCGCTTCCTCCGGCTTCACCCACCGATATTCGGTGTGTTCGTCCGAGAGTGTAATCTCGCCGCCGAGGTATTCAAGTTCAAAGCCGATCATCAAGATTCGGACTTCGTGTTTGTCCTCGGCGGAGATTTCCGGTCGGCGGTGGCGGAAGATGCCCACGGGGCCATTATTTTTGCATCGAAACTCCGGCCCTAGCTCTTCCGTGATTTCGCGGTTGAGAATTTCCTCCAGCGATATGTCGAACTCTCCTATCCCGATGCGGCCACCCGGCAGGTCCCACGTTCCGCTCAGGCGGTCCAAGCAAACTAAAATATCGTCCCCCTTCCGGGTGAACGCCTTTATCGCGACGTGGTATGTATCAGGTTTTAGCGAACCCATTGTTACTCCGTACCTTCCAGAAATAATCTCTTGTCAAATCCTCCCCGCTCTTGACGCTTCTTTTCCTGGAGTTTCAGGATTTCGCCTTTTGAAAACCCATAGACCTGGATGAGCGCGTCCAGCACCTCGTAGATGTCGGCGATTTCCATCCTGCGATCAGCTTTGCCAGCGCGCATTTCTTGCACTTCTTCTAAAAGTTTGTGCTCAAGCGCGGTCAGGAACTCGGCATCATCGAGGGCCCGCGTGGTGGCTTTCCCGCCATCCTGTGCGATGATCTCCGGAATCCGGTCGCGGATGAGCTTGCGGAAGATGCGCATAGCAGGACTATGCTATCATATCGTGTGGAAAAAGAAATGAGCCACCGGTTGACCGGTGGCTCTGGTAATTCGCGTTTAGTACTTTAGTACTAAACACTTTAGTACTAAACGATTCTGCCGCACTTGACGGCGATCGCCGTCAAGTGCGGCAGGCATCATGTGCGATATGCGCGATTGCGCATATCGCACCATTTTATTACTTATTACGTGCTCTTTTTTGCCGCTGTGGCATGGGTAATGTGGCTGCCGATCATCGCCCGGATGTGCTCGGCCACAATCGCGAGGTCGGCGTAGCTATGTTCGGAGGTCGGTCCTGAGCGGTCGAGGAGGAGTGCCTCCACTCCGACCACTTGCCGCGCCCGCTCAATCTCCTCCGGTGAGTCGTCAATAAAGAAAATGGGGTCAAAGCGCGTGGCCAGACCGGAGAGCACATCCCGCTTGCCTTCATCCCTCTGCACGATGAAGGTCTGGCCCACGTGGCGGGCCACCTTTGCGGTGCGGATATTGGCCAGCTGCCATTCCGGATCGGCCCGGGTGAGGAGGGCCAGCATACTCTTCGGGAACTGCGTGAGGAATGGGATGGCGTCCTCAAAAAGGAGCTGGTCGGCCCGCTCCGTGGCGCTGCAGAAGTGCCGGATGAGCTTCTCTTTCTCCTCGGCGCTGATGTAGCCCTTGGCTCGGGCAAACTCGAAAAAGGGCCGCGGAAAAAACTCCTGCCCGGTCTCGCGGAACTCGACAAAGAGGGCGTGGCGGCTGGGTCGGTCTATCCGCTCGAAGGCCGGCACCTTAAAGAGGAGCCGGGTGTTGAAGAGCACCCCGTCGCAATCAACGCAGATGAGCGGTTGGGTGTGCATACGGTCCTTTTTACCATACCTCGAGGAGAACGGGAAAGTTCCCGCACCGCACGCGGTGCGGTATCGGATTCGAGAGACCCTTCGACTTCGCCACGCCGGGCGTGGCTCGCTCAGGGTTATTGTTCGTAGCTGCCATTCATCCCGCCCGCAGAGCGGGCGGGTATTCTGGCAGACGAACAATAAAAAAATCGGGCAGGGGCATCGGCTGTGATGCGTATCTGCCCGATGGGGACAAGGAGCGAGCTTACTCCTACCCGCACTCCGGCAGCAGGCCGTGAGTGGTGTTGACATATTTGCCAGTTGGCTGGGTACCGAGAGGGCACGCGGCCGCAAGAGCTGGCGGAGCTGGAGGGTTCGGAATCCACACCCACTCGTAGCCGCGGAGTTCGTGGCGGCCGTGGGGGTAGTAGATTACCGATGGGGCCTGAACTGTCGCTACCGACGGTGCGGCGTAGACCGGCTGGGTGTAATAGATCACTCGCGCGGGCTCGGTCACGTAGTAGCGGACCACGGGGTAGCGCGGGTAGGAAAACCCGCCCAAGAGCTGGTTAAACACCGCGAAGGATGCGAGGCCGAGCGCAATGTCCGTACTCGACCCAGCATTGGCAGCGGGCGCGAGGCCGGCGACGGCGAGGAGCGCAACCAGGACGCAGACAATCAACCGTTTCATGCCATCACCTCCTTTTTTCTGTGAGAGCCAGTTTTACGAGCTCATTCACATATCTCGACAAATCCTTTGGGAGTTTGGACGTACTTGCCGCTTGGCTTGCATGGAGGAGTTGCCGAGGGCGCCGGGGCTGCCTGGGCCGCTGGCGGGGCAAACATGCCGCCGGTTGGCGGGGCGGGCGGCGGAGGGGGCGGAGGCGCGTAAGCCGGAGGAGCGGGCTGATGGACCGCTGGTGCTGCGCCGCCCGGCACTTGGTGCCCGCTGGCGTACATGCAGCTATAGTACTCGGCGTTCCAGCGCTTCTGGATGCGCGCCGCGTCTACTTGCGCCTGCGCGGTTCCGCCGCCGAGGCCAGCTGCGGTTCCGCTTGCGCCGCCGATGGCCGCGCCGAGCCCGGCTCCGCGGCCGCCTCCGGCGGCCGCGCCGATCGCCGCGCCCAGCATAGCGCCGAAGATTGTCCCCAGGGCAGTGCTTCCCGCTTGGGATTGCTGCACTTGGGCCGGATCACCGGCGCGGGCCGTGGCCAGTTGCCGGCATCGGTCATCATCGCCGTCGAACTGCGCCTGCGTTTTCCCGCTGCCGATGAAAGCCGGCATGCTCGGCCCGGGTGGGCCGAAAGTGGCGCAGGCGGTGAGGAGAAATACTCCGAGGATAGGAACTGCAGTGAGCTGGACCCGCCTGGGTCGCTGCATGGGATCCTCCTTTTCTCCCGCTACCGTTGCTGCGGCGGTGCGGTTTCGGGCACCACCTTCATCCAGGCGTTACCCTTGCACTCTCTGATGTAGGGGTGGAACCCTTGCCCTTGTGGATCCGAGCACCAGTACCAGACGATCGGCTGCGGCGGTGGCTCGGGTTGGCGCTGGATGTAGACCTGCGGCTGCTGGAGTTGCGGCGGTTGGATAACCACTGGCGGCGTTGTGACATAAGCCACTGGCGGGTAGAACGGCCCTGCGAGGTGCGGCCACAAGCCCAATCCCCAGAGAGGATGGTAGTAGTGCCAGTGATAGGCCTGGGCTGGCAGGGCCGATGCGGCGAGCACCACGAGACACACGAGGACCACGGCGAGCTTTTTCATCCTTTTCCCCCTTTCGGTAGTATCTCCAAAGTATTTCTCTGGTCAGCACATTGGTCCGCACATTCGCGCGTACCCAAAACCAGGAAGTGTATGTCCCTTCCCTATTGATTTGATTGTTTGCGAGTCAGTTGTTGAAGAACTGCGTTATTCTAAAATATCAAACCGCTGCGGTTTGTCAACTTGGCTTATCCACACCGGGCAAATGAATTACCGCACCGCACGCGGTGCGGTATATGATTTTGAACGAGATCCCTCGTCCCGCTTTCGGCGGGACTCGGGATTATTGTTTGTTCCCGCCATTCATCCGCGCCGCCCAGCGGCGCGGTATTCTGGCGGACAAACAATAAAAAGCCCTGGCCAGCGGTCTGGCCAGGGCTTGGGGCTACCTCCTTACGCCGAGGTGAGCTTACTTCGGGAGTGGAACGAGGGGACCCCAGGTCTCGAAAGCCCGCGGCTGTGCGATGTGCTGGTCCACCAGAATGAGGTTACTCGCCCAATCCCCCGCAGTGGTCACCGCGCGGGCGCCGGTGCTGACAGCGCACCCCACGGGCGCGGTGATCAGCAAGCCGATGATGAATCGTTCCCGCCATCGCGTCAGCTCCTGCCAGATGGCCTTCGGGCACTCCAGTGGAACGAGCGGGGTTTCGATGGCCGTTGCCAGGACTTTGGCGCCGTACCGATCCGCGGAGAATGCCTGGGCTGACTGAGCCGACAGGAGCATGAGGAGCGAAAGAGCTGCTACGAACGATGCTGCCAAGCGTTTCATCCGAATCACCTCCTTTCTTGGCCCTTGGCCTTACCTCGATTTTACACTACTCCTCTGGGTTAGCGGCAATCGAGTTATTCACCCCGTTACAACCGGACGCCCCATGCCTTCAGCTAGGAGGGAAGGCGGAATCTCGAGGTTCATTGGAAGCCCCGGCTTTACCCCGTTAGAGAAAATCTCTAACGGGGCGAGGGCCGGGTTGTAACGGGGTTTACTCCGGTATTCCCGCCGAAGGCGAGGCTCGCCCCTGGCGGCTGGCAGACAAACAATAAAAAAAGCGGCCGGCACTATATGCCAGCCGTCAGCGGACTCTCTGCCACTCCGGGTCGAGCGCCCGCACCGCGGTGATGCAATTCCCTTCCGGATCGAACCGCGCCAGGAACCTCCGGCGGTAGAACTTGGTCTCGTCCTCCCGGTTCTCTGCGGTGATGAGATCCTCGCGCTCGATGGTGGCTCGCCACTCGTTACCGCCGAGGTGCTCCATCGCGGCCAGGGAGGGAACCATGCCCACCGAGCCCCCCGGCGGAATCACCTCGGGGTGCCGGAAGAGCTGCCGGGCGATTTCGCGGCCATGGGCATCATCGCCGTCGCCAAGGACCGTGAAGGCCGACACTCCATCGGGGAGCACCGCTTTGATCAACCGGAGGCTGAATTCCGCGATGCCCCGGAGGAACGTGAGCACGGCGTTTTGCGGCGTCTCGGCGCACTGCTTCGCATTTGCCGCCGGCCGGCTCGAGAATGCCGCGCAGCCGGCCAGGGTGGCGAGAAGAAAAAGAGCGAGAGCGGGATTCAGCAGCCATCGCGGCATTCCAACCCCCCCTTTCCGTTTAGGTTAGAAGAGCTTCCCCAACGCGTTTGATTCCGCCTTACGTTCAGTATACCGCAATATCGGGCACCGTTCAAAAGAGATCGCCCGGGAATGCCGCAGGCCGCGCTACGCCGCACGCGCCTGATGTCAAAAAAGAGCCCCGTTGGTGGCTCCGGGCTGTGGCTTAGGCCGCCTGCGGTGGCCGCTTGGCGATCTCGAAGCAGAGGAGCGGCGGGTTGCCATAGATTACGTCAAGTTTTGGCTTTTCTCGTTCCAACATCGCCTCGGCTTCCTTCACGTCGAGGGCGGCGTAGCGCTTCTCAAGCGCCTCCTGGACCCATGAGCCGAAGAGCGCTTTTACGCTCGGACGCGAGATGAGCAGCGCCACATCGCCGCCGAGCGCGATCCGGGATGACTTTGTGAATCCCTTGCTTTCCTGTTGGAGGAACTCGAATGTCCCGCGGAGTGCTGAATGCTGTGCTTCGTTGAGAGCAGTCATCGTCCTTTCCTCCTCCTATGGTGAGATTTTTCAAAGATCGTGTGCCGAATGGAGACGGCGGGATTTGAACCCGCGACCCCCGCAGTGCAAATGCGGTGCTCTAGCCGCTGAGCTACGTCCCCGTAAAAGGTGGGAGGGTGAACAAACCGGACGTTCTGCCACTATGCTACGGGCCCCGTTTGAAAACTTACAACGGAGTTATATGACTACAGAGCACTTCATACCGTGATATTTAGAAAGGCAATCTACAAGGTATGTAAGTTTTCAAACGGGGCGGGCTCGCGAATGTTTCCTATCCCCCCGCCAGGTCTCGAACCTGGAACCTTCTCCTTAAAAGGGAGCTGCTCTACCAGTTGAGCTACGGGGGGATAAATTCAGTGCGGAGCGAATTGAGCTATGGGGCAGCTCGAAAATAACACAGTTTTTGGGGGAATCCAAGCCGCCGCCTTTCTCTACGTTGCGTGCGTGATGTACTATAACGAGGTGCGCCTATGTGGCTCGCAGTAGAAAAATTCCTTATCGCGTTCTTCCTGCCAATCCTCGGGTTTTTCTCGTTTCCGAACCGCGAGGCCGTACCGCCGCCCGCTGGGCTGGCAGCGGCGGTTGAGCAAACCGTTCCGCAGCCGACGATGCGGGGCGCTGCCACAAATGATGCAAAGGCCGCTCCTTCAGCAAGCTCAGGGCAGGTATATGCCGCAAAGGACTTATCGCTCGCGGCCCTGAAGGATTGCCTGAACCGCGCCGGTGAGAGCGGAAGCTGCCTCGATGCCATATTCCAAGATTTTTTTAAAATTCACACCACGGCAGACGCGCTCATCGCCCTCGGGCGCTACCAGGAAGCCGATACCGCTCTAAAACTCTCCTGCCACCCGGTCGTTCATGCCATCGGCCGCGAGACCTTCCGCCTCAAGGGCACGGTGCAGGATTCCTTTGCCGAGTGCGATCAGACCTGCCATTCCGGCTGCTACCACGGGGCCATGGAGCGGTTCCTGCGGGGCAATGCGGCGAGCGACGATGAAGCCGGGCACATCAGCGTGGAGGAGCTCCGACAAAAAGCGGCCCAGGCCTGCGATCCCAACCAGCCCACGCGCTTCCGCTTCCAATGCCTGCACGGCCTCGGCCATGCGCTGATGTTTTTCTCCGACTACCGGCTCGGCGAAGCGTTGGCTTCCTGTGACGTGCTGTCGGATGGTTGGAGCCGGAGTTCATGCTACGGCGGGCTCTTCATGGAAAACGTGTTTTCCGCCACGCCCGAAAAGCGCGATCTATCCCCTCATGACTACCACTACCCGTGCAACGTGCTCGATGAGAAATACCGGAGCGACTGCTACATGATGCAGACCACGCGTATGACCGAGATGGGCTTGGGGACGGAGCGTCTGTTTGAGGAGTGCCGTAAGGCCCGCCTGCCGGACGGGCAGGCCGGCGGGTACCAATTCATCTGCATGCAGTCCATCGGCCGCGATCTTTCGAATGACGCCCGCATCGGCGATCCCCGGCTCGTGGCCCAAAAGTGCGAACTCGGGAGCGGCGAGGAACGGCGGGCCTGCACCCGCGGCGTGGTCTACGCCCTGATTGACAACACCTGGGACGGCCGCTACGCCATGCCTTTTTGCAACACTTTTGGCGCCGCGGAGGACGTTTCCTACTGCTACACGGCAAGTGCGGCCTACCTCCGAGCGACGTTTGAGAAGAGCGGGGCCGACATTGCGGCCGACTGCCATGCCTACGCGGCCGGGGTGTCGGCGTGCCTGCCCCGTTAGAGGCCCGCGCCTTGGGCGCGGCAGTCGCCTCTGGCGACTTGCCTCTAACGGGGCTGGGCTGCGGCCGGTGGCTAGCTACTGCGGGAGCTCAAATTTAAATACCCGAAACGCGACTTCATTTCGCGGATTTCGGATTTCTTCCGGCACCACGCCCTTGGCGCGGAGTTCGGCTTCCAAGAGGTCACCGTCCGGCGCGGCTGGCCGGGGGCGATCCTGAAGGGCGTATGCCAAAGGGTTGAAGAAGTAGATTTTCTGAACGCCGGATTGCCGGAGGAACTCGGCCGCTCCCCCGCGCCGGAAGTTTTCTGCGCTCACCACCGGCCAGCCCTGGTAGGTGATGCGCCGCAGGAAGACCCAGAGCTGGGCGGCGAGGTTGATGTTGTCGTTGTAGACGATGCCGAGCGGTGTTGGCTTGAGTTTCTGGCGTCTGCCTTCGGCAGCCGCTTGATTCAAAAGTTCATGCGCGAACGGAAATTCAAAGGTGATGGCCGGATCCGGCATCTTGCCCGCCAGCTCCTGGCCGAGGTAGGCGTTCAGCTTGTTGAATCCCCAACTCCCGGTTTGGCGGTGGAGGTAGGAGTAGGCCCAGGGCTTCTCGCCAACCGGATCGAGGGCTATAACGCTGTTGTAAGCATAAAAGGCCTCAAAGGCGACAAAAGCCGCAAAGGCCGCAAAGACAATGGCGGGCGATTTCATTCCTAAATTCCTAGGAATATTGGAATAGATTGTTGCGCTGATGGCGTAGCCGGCGGCAATGGCCAGCCACGGGGTGAGCAGGGCCAGGAAGCGGTGCGCCGGACCGATGAATACGAGGAACGGCAGGAGCCAGATAAAAACAATGGCTAATGGCGAATGGCTGGTGGCTAAGGTACGGCGGCGGATTAGCTCCCAGAAGATTGCGACGAGACCGGTAACAGAAAGAATGAGGAAGTAGGGCGAGTTGGCCTCGATGAGCCGCGGCACGTACATCCGTACGCGATCGGAGAGCGACCCGAGTACTTCCTGCCCCGGCCGCGCCTGCCATTCCGGCACATCCTGTCTAAAGAGGAGCGAAAATTGAAAATCAAAGTGGCCGAAATGGCGGTAGAGTTGAATATTGTAGATAATCACCGGACTTGCGATGACCAGAAAGGCCATGACCGAAAGTAAAACATGTTTGGCGGGGAAACGCCGCCCCCATCGTCCAATACTTAAATACTGTACAGTATTTAAGTATTTAATTTGGAGGAGGTAGAGGGTCAGTAATATCGGTGCGAGGATCGCGGCGAGGTACTTCGCGAGGAAGGCAAAGCCAAGGAGCGCGCCGGAAAGGGGCAGCCACCACGAGGAGTTTCGCTTCGTCGTTGCGAAGCTGGGCGTCGTGTCAAGACCGCGCAGAAACGCCCAGAACGACGCAAGCATGAAGGCGATGAGGACGGATTCCTGCAGGCCGATCCGGGAGATCCAGACGTGATTGGCGGTGACGGCAAAGAGCAAAGCGCTTATCGCCCCTACGGTTGGCGAATAACTATGGAAGCCCGACTTCAATAGTTTGCCGCCTATTGAAGTCGGACTTCCATAGATTCCAGAGAGTTGGGCGCCAATGAGGTAGACGAAAATGACCGCGGCGATGCCGGCAAGCGCCGAGGGCAGGCGCACGGCAAAGGGCGTCTCGCCGAAGAGTTTCATGGAATAGTGCTGCAGTAAAAACACCAGCGGCGGGTGGTCGTGGAAGGAAAGGCGCATCCACCACGGGGGCTGGGTGTCAATCCACTGCCACGGCGTGGGCTGTTCGATCCCGAAATCAAAATCCACGAGGCCGATAGCCCGCGTGGCATAGGAGGACTCGTCGGTTACGATGTCCGGCCGGCCGAGATGCCAGAAATAAAAAACAGCCGTGAGGCAGAGAAGACCGCCTATCAGCCAATTCTGGGACTTCATCACGCTAGAGCTCGTCGCTAGTAGACAGAGAATACCCTCAGATTCTCTTCGAGCGTGTCTCGGTGTGCCGCAACGCGTATGAGTTCCAGTCCCGTTGTTTTCTGAAGTTTACGGTCAGGTTGTATCCAAATCGAATATGGGAAGTACCTTACCGGTTCTCGGAGTTTTACGAAGACGGGTGCGCCGAGGAGAGAAAGACCCCGCGCGTCTTTTGCTGGCATGGCACTAACGTTACTACGAACATCAATGGTCGGTTCGTGTGGCAGAAACCGCTTCACTGGATTTCCCTTGTCGTGGATGACGGGGGTTACCAAAACGGGTGGCGCCGTTATGGGAGAGATAAAACCGACTACTTCCCATTGGTCCGCTATTTCTGAATGCGTCGGCATCTTTTCCACAGGGAACGTTTACACTAGATCCCCTCCTCCCGTAATTTCTCGACTGCCTCGCTGGCTTTTGGGGAGAGTTGATGCGGGGTGAACGTTCTCACCTCCCAAATCCTACCTTCTGCTCCACGCGTCCGACCCTTCGTTCCAAGTTCTTGAGTCGTTCCTCGTGTTCTATCACTCCGCGGGCGAGCGGCCCGAGGATGGTCTTCACGTCTCGCATATCGCGCTGGAGCTGTTCCAACGAATCAGTTACCGTTCGAAACTTCCCATCAATATCGTGTCGGAGCGCGGCAAGGTCCGATTTCGTTGCGGTCTCATCAAAGCCGCGCTTCACCATGCGCGCGAGCTTCTCAAAAAGTTCCTCTGGCGTTTTTCTTTTGGCCATGTGTGTTACCGCGATTATATCCCTTCCTCTCGCAATCTCTCTACTGCCTCGCGCGCCTTGCGCGAGATGTGCCGCGGGGTGAGCACCTTGATTTCCACCAGCAAATCCCCCCGGCCGTAACCGCGCGGATGCGGCACGCCTTTGCCGCGGACTTTCAAAATGTCGCCGGATTCCGTGCCCTCGGGGATTTTTAGCTTGATCGCGCCTTCCGGCGTCTTGACCTCCACCGAGTCGCCGAGCGCGGCCTGGGTGAACTTGATGGCCAGCTGCATGACCAGGTCATTGCCCTGCCGGCGGAATACCTTATCCGGCCGCACCCGCATTTTGACATAGAGATCGCCGGGTACGCCGGCATGGGGCGAGGCCTCGCCCTTGCCCGAAATTTTCATGAGCTCGCCGTCCTCAACGCCTTTGGGGATGAAGATCTCGATGGTTTCCATACGCTTGGTTGCGCCCCGGCCGCCGCATTCCCGGCAGGCCGCTTCCGGAATCTCGCCCCGGCCCTGGCAGGCCGGGCAGGGCGTAATCTGCGAGAAGGCGCCCAGAAACGTCCGCTGGGTGCGTTCCACCCGGCCTTGCCCCTGGCAACTGCCGCACTTTTGCATTTTCGTTTCCGGTTCCGCGCCCGTCCCTCCGCAGCGTTCGCAGGTCGAGATCTTGTTGATGCCCGCCGAGTGTCGGCCGCCAAAGATAATCTCCTCAAAGGGGATTTCAAGCTCAATCTGAATATCGCGGCCTTTCTTGGAGCGGCGGCGGGCGTCCACGCCGCCAAAGCCGAATCCCGGGAACACGTCTTCGAAAATGTCCGAGAAGTCAAAATCGCCGAAGCCGCGGAAATCTTCGCCAACGCCGAAGCCGCCAAAGCCGGCGCCGGGCTGCCACTCAAACCCGCCGGCCGAGGGTCCGCGGCCGGCCTCAAAGACCGCGCCGAATTGATCGTACTGGGCGCGCTTGGACTCGTCGCCCAGCACCTGGTAGGCCTCGTTTACCTCCTTGAACTTGGCCTCGCTCCCGCCCTGCTTGTCCGGGTGATGCTGGTGGGCCAGGCGGCGGTAGGCCTTCTTCACGTCCTCTTTGGTCGCATTCCGCGGTACGCCGAGGATTTTATAGTAATCTCGCGCCATATTCAGAGCATGATTCTTACGACCTCGATGGTTTCAACTTTCTCCGTGAGCAGTCCGGCCTTGAGCATTAATTTTACCATGGCAAAAAGCAGAATCAAGCTGATCCAGTACACCGGGAGGGTGAGCATTTTGATGGCGATAAAGAAGCCGGCTGCGGCCAGGAACGGGAGGTAGGCGCGGTACGGCCCGGCGAGCTTTTCGATTTGGGTATTGGCTACGCGGTAGATGAGGTCCCCGCCGCGCTCCTCACCGGTGAGCTCGACCCCGAGCTCCTGGGCCAGCGCCCCCCGGTTCTCGCGCAGGAACTGGGCGCGCTCGGCCGCGGAGAGCTTTCGGACATCAATGTCAGGGCCGCCCTGCCACGCGGCAAAGGCCAGGAGCAGTTCGTCCACGGTGGCATCGCGGCGGAAGCCGGGCAGGAAATTTTGCAGCGGCTGCTCAATCAGGGGTATGGCGGCATCGAAAAGGGCTTTGGGTAGGATGCTCTGGGTGGCCGCGCCCGAGACCGCGGTGAAGTAGAAGACGGCCAGGGTCAGGGCCACGGCGGTGAAGAATACCGGCAGGCCGCCGCGGAAAATTTTCCGCACGGCAAAGGCGTTGGAAATTCGGTACTCGCCGGCAATGGCATCGCTGGCGTACCAGCCGGCCGCGGCGCTGGCCGCGGCCGCGGATGCGGCCAGCGTGGTTGCCGGAACCAGGAGATAGCCGCCGGCAAGGGCCATCATGGCCGAGACCGTGCGCAAGGCCGGTCGCGTGATAAAGGCCGAGGAAAGCGCAAAGAGGATGGCAAACAAAAAGAGCGCGATGACCGGCAGGGAGTAGAAGGTGAGACCGGCAAACCCCGTTAGATGCTCCGCGTCTAACGGGGCAAGCAGCACGCCTTTCCAGAGGTAGGCGTTGGCAAGGCCGGCCGCGACGGTGAGAACTCCAAGCGTGTATTCTTTCCAGTCTGGCTGTTGCACGGATACGTTCTGAGTGTTATCTTACTACGAAAGAGGTAAAGGACGTATGGAGGAGACGAAGATGTTGAGTGAGTTCCTTGTCCTGGTAAAAGTTTTAGGACTTCTATTCGTCTATCTCTCCGGGCCGGTGGTAATCATTACGGTGGGCGGTTCACTTCTTTTACAGAAACTTTTCCGTTTTCCATTGGCGCAGAGAATGCCTCCATTATCGCGTGTTGAGCTCATTGCATTCGGGATTCCCACAGCAGCAAGCTTGGCGGCCTGGGGCTGGCGGCTCTGGCGGCTTCTCTAAGGCGAGTGGCCGCTCGCAACACGCTCACCAACGGTGCGAAGATCGCATCCGGTGGGCGTTTTCTTTTTCAAGGTATCTCCTCGACTGCGCTCGGAGAATGAAAATCTTCGGTAACCGCACCGTACGCGGTGCGGTATCTGATTTTGAACGAGATCCCTC
This sequence comes from uncultured Candidatus Saccharibacteria bacterium, assembly GCA_964373495.1. Taxonomy (GTDB): domain Bacteria; phylum Patescibacteriota; class Minisyncoccia; order Sungbacterales; family SURF-37; genus JACQMJ01. Next base: position 28,756 of record CAYJUW010000001.1, read on the forward strand.
GTCCCGCTTTCGGCGGGACTCGGGATTATTGTTTGTTCCCGCCATTCATCCGCGCCGCCCAGCGGCGCGGTATTCTGGCGGACAAACAATAAAACGGTAGTCCCTGAGCTTAGTTTACCCTGAGCCCGTCGAAGGGAAGGGCTACCATAATAAATTTGGTATGCCTTCGACGAGTTCAGACAATACGGGTCACCATTTCCCCCACTCGCCGCGAATCAGCTTTTCTTTCTTGGCGCGCGTCCAGCCCTTGATTTGCTTCTCCCGCCGGCGAGCGGTATCGAGATCTTCGTACGCCTCGGAGTACGCTACCTTCTCCGGTTTATGCTTCGCGGTGTATTTAGATCCTAGACCGGAAAGGTGTTGAGTCCAACGGGTGTCGGGTTGCCATGTGAGGCCTGTGTAATAAGAATCATCTCGGCATTTGAGGATGTAGACGTACCACTTCCAACCCCGCCTTTTGCATAAGGTATGCCTTCGATACACTCAGGCAGTACTTTTTTTATTGTCGTGTCCTTGCGGTATGCCTTCGACCTGTGGTGAGCCAGTCGAACCCACAAGCTCAGGCAATATCTTTTTAGTCCCTGAGCGAAGTCGAAGGGCTGCCATGTTATGATTTGGCTTCATCGTCTTTTTTCTCTTCGTACTCCGCGTCCTTCACATTCGGGCTGCCGCCAGCTTCCGGCTCCCCGCCGCCAGCTCCCTGCTGCTTATACAATATCTCCCCGATCTTCTGGCTCGCAACCGCGAGCTCCTGCGATGCCTTTTTGGTGGCCTCAAAGTCGTCGCTGTCCTTCACTTTTTTAAGCGCCTCGACTTTCTCTTCGATCTCTTTTTTGATTTCTGGCGGCACTTTGTCCCCGGATTCGCGGAGCGCCTTCTCGGCCGTGTAGACCATGGCATCGGCGGTGTTTCGGGCCTCAACGAGCTGGCTCTTTTTTTTATCTTCCTCGGCATGGACTTCGGCCTCGCGCTTCAGTTTCTCGATCTCGTCTTTGGAAAGACCGGTGGAGGCCTCGATCCTGATGGATTGCTCCTTGCCAGTGGCCTTGTCCTTGGCCTTGACCGAGAGAATGCCGTTGGCGTCAATGTCAAAGGTCACCTCAACCTGAGGCATGCCGCGCGGCGCGGGGGGGATGCCGTCGAGAATGAATCGGCCAAGCGTCTTATTATCAGAAGCCATGGGTCGCTCGCCCTGGAGCACGTGGACCTCAACCGAGGTCTGGCTGTCGGCGGCCGTGGAAAAGGTCTGGGTTTTTGAGGTCGGGATGGTGGTGTTCTTCTCAATGAGGCGGGTCATCACCCCGCCCAGGGTTTCGATGCCCAAGGACAGCGGCACGGCGTCGAGCAAGAGCACGTCTTTGACCTCGCCTTGGAGGATCCCGGCCTCGATGGCCGCGCCCACGGCCACCACCTCGTCGGGGTTGATGGAGCGGTTGGGCTCCTTGCCAAAAAACTTTTTCACCGCCTCGACAATGGCCGGCATCCGGGTCTGGCCGCCGACGAGGATGATCTCGTCAATGTCGGCGAGCCCGAAGCCCGAGGCCTTGAGCGCGCGCCCGGTGATCTCGATGGATTTTTGGATGTAGTCAGCCACCAGCTCCTCCAACTTGGCCCGGGTCATCTTGACGAGGAGGTGCTTGGGCCCGCTCTCGGTGGAGGTGATGAAGGGTATGTTAATTTCGGTCTCGAAGGTGGTTGAGAGATCGTGCTTGGTGCGCTCAGCGGCCTCCTTCAGGCGCTGGCGGGCGAGCGTGTCTTTGGAGAGATCAATCCCCTCTTCTCTTTTAAACTCGGCGACAAGCCAGGCGATGATGCGCTGGTCAAAGTCGTCGCCGCCGAGGTGCATGTCGCCGTCAATGGCCTTGACCTCGATGACATCGTCGCCGATTTCGAGTACGGAGAGGTCAAACGTGCCGCCGCCAAAATCGTACACGACAATTTGTTCATTCTTGCGCTTATTAAAGCCATAGGCCAGGGCCGCGGCCGTGGGCTCGGGCAGGATGCGCCGGACATTGAACCCGGCGATCTCGCCCGCGGCTTTCGTGGCCGCGCGCTGGGAATCGTCGAAATAGGCCGGGCAGGTGATGACCGCATCCGTGATTTTGCCGCCCAATTTCTCCTCGGCATCGGTCTTTAACTTCTGCAGTACCATGGCCGAGATCTCCTCGGGCCGGTACCATCGCCCGGCCATGTTGACCTCAATCCCGCTCGAAGCCGATTCGCGGATCTCGTAGGGGAGGAGTTTTTTGTCGAGCTGGACCTCTGGGTCGGTCCAGCGCCGGCCGATCAGGCGCTTGACCGAATAGATGGTGTTTTTGTGGTTGGTCACGGCCTGGCGTTTGGCCAAGACCCCGGCGATGCGCTCGCCGGATTTGCTTTGAGCCACCATGGAGGGCGTGGTCCTGGCCCCTTCCTTGTTTTCGAGCACCTTGGGTTCGCCGCCCTCGATGGCGGCCATGGCCGAGTTCGTTGTGCCCAAATCGATTCCTAGTATCTTAGGCATATTGTTTATGATAATACGATTTTCCTATTTCTCTTTTTCCATTTCTTTTTCTTTATTAGAGATTTTCACCCGCGCCGGCCGGAGCACCCTGCCGGCGAGGAGGTAGCCCAGCTGGAGCACCTCAACCACGACTCCTTCCTCGCCGTCGGTTTCAACCTCGCCGAGCGATTCGTGGTAGGCCGGATCAAATTTTTGGCCGAGCGGCTGCATGACTTCGAGCCCCCGCCGCCGGAGGATATCCTCAATCTGCGAGCGGATCATGACAAGCCCTTTTTCTACGTCTTTGGGCATCTCGTGCTGGAGGGCGAGGTCAAAGCTGTCAAGCACGGCCACGGCCTCGGCAATCACGCCCTCGGCCGCGAAGCGCCCGAACTCCTCGAAGCGCTTGGCCTCATCCTTCTTGTAGTTGGAAAGGTCAGCCCGGGCGCGCTGCCAACCGTCGAGGTACTCTTTTTTCTCGGCTGCGCACTTCCGCAGTTCCTCGCGGGCTTTTTTTAGCTTGGCCGCCGCATCCTCGGCGCCGGCCTCGTCTTCGCTGGGACGAGGCGGCCCGGCCTCTTCGTCCGGCACCATCTCAACATTCTCCTCTTTGTCGTGTTCCTTGGCCATAGCTTATGAATTCATGATTTCCCGGACGTGCTTGAGCAGCGCCAGATTATGCTCGTAATCCATCCGCATCGGACCAACTAGGGCTATGATACTCTCCCGGCCGAAGGGTGTCTCGTAGGCCGAAACGATCATGCCGCAGCGGCGCGCTGCGCGGATGGGGTTCTCGCGGCCGATGAAGGTCCGCGGTTCCCCAAAATCGGTCGGGTCGAACTCGCGGGCGAGTTCTTCCTCGATGTGGTCCACGAGGCTGCTGAATTCCTGCATCAGGGAGTGGTCGGAGAACTCCGGTTCGGCCAGCACGTCGCGGATCCCGGATTTGTAGAAATGCGCTTCACCCGGGAAGCCCGCGACCGCGAAATTCCGGGTAAGCTCCGCGAGGAGGCGGCTCGCCCCGCGCATGAATTCAAACGGGTCGGCAAGCTCGCCCAGAACCCGAAGGCGGCGCTCCTCGCGTTCGAGAACACCGTCGCCGTGGATGAGGTAACGAATGAAGAAGCGGTAGCCCTTGCCGGTTGGCACGCGGCCGGCGGACGTATGGGGCTGCGTGACCAACCCGATCTTGTCCAGCGCCTGGAGCTCGCTCCGTACGGTGGCGGAGCTGTAGGGCAATCGGTACTGGCGTACGAGCTTAGAGGAAGCCACCGGCTCGGCCGCGGCCACGTACGCCCGGATGAGCGCCTCCAGTATGGTTTTTTGCCGCTCGGTCAGCCTCGCTACAGCCGCACGGGGGCCGCTCGGTTCATGGGGGTATGTTCGGTTGGGTCGCTCCATAGATAGTATCTGCTTGCCCCCCAAGGGCTGTAACGGGGTCAGCTCGGGGGGCATAATTTCACTCATTGTATTGCGGTTAGCACTCTAATGTCAAGAGTGCTAACTGGAGGCAACTCAAAGCCGCCGAGGTTGCAAAAGCCGAAAAGGATAAAACGTAGGGCCGAAATGTTAAAAGATCCACCTGGGCATCCAGGTGGACGGTCGCGCTAGTCGAAGTCGATCTCATCAGGGTCCAGCAGGGCAGCGTTCCTCTGGCTGTTGCCGTGCGATCGGGCGCCGCGCCGCGCCGGTGCCGGCTTCGAGAACACCTTTGTGGGCGGTCCTGTTTTTATGATGCGGCGCAGGCCTAGCCCGGTGATGTTCAAAATATGGAGTCGCACCTCGCGGTTGTAGGGAATGGTCAACTCCGAAGCCCAGTGAATGATCTGTCCATCTTGGATCGCGAGGCCAAGCGTTTCGGCGGCATGCTGCCACTGATGGGGCTCGTACTCTTGGCCGGTGCGGCGGGCGCACACGGCACCCAGGAGCGAGCGGTGCGGCGCATCAGCCGTGCGGATCTCGCCGTCTCGGCGAACACGCCAATGTTCCCCCAATGTCTTCACTGCGCCAAAGAACTCCTCGAGCGTCATTGGTCTCCCCTCCTTCCCATCGCGACTGGACGAGCGGATTGCTCCTTTTAGGATATTAGTATATCCGAACCGCGCCAGTTGGTCAATACCCCTTCCCACTGCGGACTCCCAAAAGTAAGTTGTACTATAGATGCGATCGCATTAGAATTACTACATGAGCCGGTTCGGGAATTTGACCAAGGCGATTTTTCTCACACTCCTCGCGGGCGGGGCACTGTTTCTGGTCCTCTCCTCTCCCAGCGGTGCGCGGCGGCTCTTAAAGGTTATTGGCTATGAGCTGAAGCGCGCCGAAGATCGCAAGCGATTTTTCTGGACCCTCGCCTACCTTCGGCGCCGGCGCTACCTCGACTACCGCGAAGAACAGGATGGCACGATTAAAATTGTATTGACCGAGGACGGGCACCGGCGAGCTCTTCGATACAAGCTTGATGTCCTTTCCCTCCCCAGAGGCGTGCGCTGGGATGGCAAATGGCGACTCATCGCCTTCGATATCCCCGAGAAGAAGAAGAGCGGGCGCAATGCCCTGCGGGATAAAATGCGGGAGCTCGGCCTCGTACAACTGCAAAAGAGCGTATGGGCTTGGCCGTACGAATGCCGAGATGAAATTGATTTTGTCGCTGAAGTGTTTGGTGTGGGGTCTTTCGTGCACTATATTGTCGCCGAATCAATTACCTCCGAGAAATTCCTCAAGTACAAATTCAAGCTCGTTTAGGTCCTCGGCACCATTAGAGTAATAACTATGCGATCGCCTTTTTATTACAACTAAGTGGATGTGTTGTTTGGTTGGCAGTTTCGGTGCAAAGAAAAATGCCCGTCGGCGGGACGGGCGGGAGAAATGGAGCTCGTATTGTCGGAGAGACCGTACTAGACGGCCGTGAGCTCCTTTCCAGTGTAGGCGGTTCGGATCGCTCCCTCTTTGAGCCGCCACTGGTAGGGCGTCTCCGCAAGCAACCCGAGGAACTTGGTCATCGCCGTACTCGGCGTCCACGGCTGCAGAGCCGGCTTCAGCATACTGGTGGCTGCCGCAAGTCCCGGCGGCGATGCGGCGGCGATGCTCTTAAAGAACGCGAGCGCGAGGCGTTTATTACCGCCCGCGCCGAATACCTCGCCGCTCTGCGGCGAGGATGAAGGCGCATCTTTACATCGAGCGCGCCGAGGTGGTCGAGGCGCGCGAGCCCCTTCAGGTAACAAAAGCATCACTTCAATACCGCACCGCTCTGCGGTGCGGATGCTTTATTCCGACCCATGCGTATCCCTCCTTCTTGGGTGAGTTGCGTTCACTGCTGGGGCGTTTTATGTCCTCTTTGATGCTCTAGACCGAAGGATCATCGGCTGTCAATTATCAATTATTCTTTCGAGCAACTTTTTGCTATAGTAAAGTTAAGCAACTACCATGCAAACCCTTAAGACCAAAACCCTGGAATGGCACCATTTCCTTGAGCCCTCGGCCAACGACCTCACGTGGCTGGAAGCGCACTTTCGCCTCCCCGCCCTGGTGCTCGAGGAACTCTCCCGCCCGACCATGCGGCCCCGAGTGGACCGCTACGACGGCTATCTCTACCTCGTGCTCCACTTTCCGATTTTCAACGAGCGCGAGAAGAAGACCTACGCCCGGGAGGTGGATTTTATCCTAACCAAGAAGGAGCTTATCACCGTGGCCTACGATCCCATCCGGCCGCTCGAGGAGTTCTTCCAGCGCTGTGCGGGCGAGCAGTCCTCGGCCGAGGCCTTCGCCTCGGGCTCGCCCGCCCGCCTCCTCTTCTTTATTTTAAAAGAGCTCTATACCTTTGCCCTCCGCGAACTCGATCACATCCAGGAGCACATCAACAAGATTGAGGAACGGGTATTCTCGACGGAACAGGAAGAAGAGGCGCTGATCGAGGATCTTTCATTCGTGCGCCGCGACGTCATTGACTTTCGCCGCTCCCTCAAGCCCCAGCAGGCGGCGCTCGAGACCCTCGTTGTCCAGGGCGGGATCCTCTACGGTCCGAGCGCACGGCCGTTCTTCCAGGAGCTCATTGGCGAATACCACAAGGTCTGGAACCTCCTCGAGAATTCCAAGGAGGCCATTGACGCCCTCTATGATAACAACGTCGCGGTCTTAAACATCAAACAGAACGAGGCCATGCGCATCCTTTCCATCATGGCCTTCGTCACCTTCCCGCTCGTTCTCTTCGCCCAGCTCTTTTCCATGTCCACCGTAGCCACGCCGATCATCGGCTCGCGCTACGATTTCTGGATCATCGTCGCCATCATGGTGCTCGCAGCCACCGGGATGTTCGCGTTTTTCAAGAGAAAAAAATGGCTGTAACGTGATGCCAGTCAACGAATTTTATGCCTTTTATGCCAATCTGGCGAATATGCGAATGAAGCGTAAATAATATACGAATTCATGAATCCGCTCGTCTTCGCAATCCTCGGCGCTGTTTCGTTCGGGCTGTGGACTGTCTTCCATAAGCTGGCTTCGCCATACATCAACCAGGTCTTCGGAGCGATTATCGTTTCGGCGGCAGCGGTGGCGGCGGGCTTGGTAGTACTGGTGCCCCGGCTGAAACAGACAGAACTTTTCACTGATTATCGCGGCATACTCTTTCTTATTTTTGCTGGCGTTCTTGCGTTCTTCATTGATTTCTTCGCGTTGAAGGCTTACTCGGGCGGCCTGCCCATTACGACGGGAGGGCCGATCATTATCGGCGGCAGTATCGCGGTCGCGTCAATTATCGGCATTCTCCTCGGCGATCCCATCCCGCTTCTGAAAATAATTGCCCTTGTGTTCCTTCTGTTTGGGGCGGGCCTTTTGGCATACGTCGGCTAGCAAGCACTATGTTGGCGCTTTATAACTTTCTCACCCGAAAAAAAGAACCCTTCCGGCCCTTGCGAAAGGGCCGGGTTGGTTTATACACCTGCGGTCCCACGGTCTATAACTACGC
>CAYJUW010000002.1:0-35714 GCA_964373495.1 uncultured Candidatus Saccharibacteria bacterium
CAATGGCCAAATCGTGCGCTTTTTTCAGCGCCTCCTGGGCTTTGATGGTGAAGTTGTTAAACGGAGTCATAGGCGAAGGTTACAAAGGTGACAAAGGCCGCAAAGGGGACAAAGGAGTGTTGACGCATTCGTTGCTACCAACACACGCATTGCCCTGTTTCGCCTCCAGGGTAGCAAAAATTTTTCTAGGGATCAAGTCCAAATTTTACCCGAACTAAAAAGAAAGCGGGGAGCACGAAGCTCCCCGCGCAGCCCAGCGCTCACTTGAGCGCCATCTTCAGGAGCACCTCCGAATCCACCCAGTGCTTACCGGTGATGATGACCTCGCCCTCCGGCAGCTCTCCCGTCAGGAGGACAACCCGGATCTGGGGATACTGTTCGGCGACCTTATGCGCCTCCCGGAGCATCCCGCGGGTGAGGTAGATGACCGTCCCGCGCCCGTCGAGCCAGCTGAGTGCCTCCTCGTTATTCGTCACGATCCGAACCTCGGCGGCTGGCTTCTCTTGCTGGGTGTACCAGTCCTTATCCTTCGCCCGCGAGAGTAAGTCCTGGAAGCTCCGGGCAATATTGTCGTAGCTCCCCTTCTCGGCTGACAGGTCACCCCAACCGCCTGCATTGACGATCACTACCTTCCGCATCGTACTGCCTCCTTTTGTGCGATTCGGTTAGTGAATCAGTACCAAAGGAAAGAACGTATGTCAAACAGCGTCGCCGAGATCCCTCGCCGCGCTCGGGATGAAGCATTGGTCGTTGCTCGCGCTCCGCGCTCGCAAACCAATGCTTCACTTCCGCTCCTCCAGGGTGACCGCGAGGGTGAGGGTTTCTCCTCCGCGCTGGACCTTCAGGGTCACGCGGTCGCCGACCTTCCGTTCGCCGATGAGCGCGGCCAGGGTTCTCGTCACCTCGATCCGCTCGCCGTTGAATTCCAGAATGATGTCCCCCTCGCGGAGCCCGGCTTTGTCCGCCGGGCTACCTTTGACCACGGCCGGCTCAGCCGGCCTTGAACGTGACGGAGGGTTCCCGACGACGTAGGCGCCGTACTCAACCGGGAGCTTGCGTTCGGTCGCGATCTCTCTGTTCACCAGCACGTAGCGGATGCCGAGGAAGGGGTAGATAATGCGGCCGACCGATTTCACGCTCTCAATATCGCGTTTGGCTTTGTTGATGGGGTAGGCGAACCCGACGTTCTCGGCCCCCTGGGCCATGGCGGTATTGATGCCGATAACCTCGCCCCGGAGGTCGAGAAGCGGCCCCCCGGAGTTGCCGGGATTGATGGCCGCGTCGGTCTGAATCAGCTCCTGGAGCGACTCCGGGCCGGTCTCAGCACCGGTGGCCACGATCGTCCGCTGCAGTCCCGAGATAACGCCGACCGATACCGTGTTCCGGAACTCGCCAAGCGTATTGCCGATGGCGATGACCGTCTGGCCGACTTCCGCCTTCGCGGAGTCGCCGAGCGTGACCGTGGCCAGACCGCTCCGCTCCACCTTCAGCACCGCGAGGTCCTGCGCCGGATCGCGCGCGAGCACTTTAGCCGGCAGTTTCGCGCCGTCGTTGAGAAACACCGTGTACTCGGCCGCGGCATCGGCCACGACGTGCTTATTGGTCAGTATCAACCCGTCGGGAGAAACAATGAATCCGCTGCCGGCGCCAACCTCCTGGCGCTGGGTGCCCCGAGAGCGGAACTGCGGAATACTAAACTCCCGGAAGAAGGGATCGCCCTCGAAGGGATTGATGAAAAACTGCTCCACCACCGGCACGTCCTTGGTGGCCACAATGGATACGACCGCCGGCGCGACGCGCTTGACCACGGCGACCACGAGCTCGTCGGAGGAGAGTACCCGCTCGGAGATTTCTCTTTCCGAGGGGCCGCCGGCCGGCGCGGCGCGCTCAACGATCCGCTCCGCGACCTGGCTCGGCTTTTCGCCGGTGAGGAGGCCGAAGGCCAGCACCGAGACGAGGAGCGCGGTAGCTGCCGAAGTCCCGATGACAACGAGGAGGAGTTGGCGAGGAGTTAGGTTGCCCATGAGAAAAATCCCAATTTCTAAATCCTAACAGAAACGAATCTCTAAATCCTAATCTCTAATCTCTAAATACGTTCAAAACCCAAATCTCAAAGTGTTTTGAATTTTTAAATTTGAGATTGTTTAGAGATTAGAAATTATTTGGCAGTTCGGATTTCGTGCTTTGGATTTATGCGCAGGTATTATGCATCGCCAAAATTACAAAGGCAACCTCCCGCTGTGCGCTCGCGGTCAGAACCCTAGCTAGGCCACGGCTTCCACGCTCTTGACGCCCGGCACCTTCTCCCGTAACAGCTCCTCCACGCCGGCCTTGAGCGTGAGCTGGGAGAGCGGGCAGCCGCGGCACGTCCCGAGCATCCGGACTTTGACCACGCCCTCCTGAAAACCGACGAACTCAATGTTGCCGGCGTGGCGCGCCAGCATGGGACGAATTTCATCCAATGCCGCACTGATTTTTGCAAGTGACTCCTCTGCGGTCATGGTAAGTAATGGAAAATGTAAAATGAAAATATCAAAATGACAGATCAAAATTTAAAATTTTGCATTGCCATTTTGGATTTTGATATTTGAATTTTGAATTCATAAGATGAGGTGTCGGAACTTGGCGACCAGGAGCATCGCGATAATGCCCCACGCGATCGAAAAGAGCGTTACGATCCTCCCCTCTCGCTTGAGCTCGGGTTCGGAGCGCATGACCAGGCCGAGAATAAGCCCGGAGAACATCGGGTTCAAGATGGCGATGATCACTGACCAGAAAAAGAAACGATTTTTGCGAATGGTTGCTCTTTCCATGCTATGCCGCAAAGTCCTAAGCGCGAACTAATTTCCAATTTTCAATAACCAATTTTCAATCAATTTTCAATGCTTAAATTTTCAAACCCGTTAATTGAAAATTGGTTAATTGGAGCTTGATTGATAATTGATAATTTTTGAAGTTTGTTTAGGGTTTAGGGTTTCACAAAGCGGGATTCTACCATTCTCCAATCAATGGCTCGGAAGAACGCTTCGATGTAGTCGGCCTTCTTGATGCCGTAATCGAGCGTGTAGGCGTGCTCAAAGACATCGAGCACGAGGAGCGGAACCGCTCCGGCCAGGTGCCCTTGGTCGTGCTCGTTCACCCAGACGTTGAAAATCTGGTGACCAACCGGATCGTAATACAGGATCGCCCAACCGATGCCGCGCATCGCGCTGACCGCGCGAAAATCCTTTTCCCAGTTTTCGTGGGTGCCGTAGGCCTCTTTGAGGCGTACGCTAAGCGGCCCTTCGCCGATAGGTGGAGTGGCCGTCTTTGCCATATTACCGAAATAAAGCTCGTGCAACCGCATCCCGTTAAACTCCCACCCGAATCGCCGCGTGAGCTCGGCATATACGGGGGCCCCGGTCTTGCCGTCCCGGAGTAGCGCGTCGAGCTCCTCGTTCAGGGTATTGACGTTCTTCACGTAGCCCTGATAGAGCGTGAAGTGGTTCTTCAGCAATTGGTCGCTGAACCCGGGAGTTCCTAGAAGGTGTTCAAAGTTTTTGGGCTGATAAGACATAGTTTTTAATTTTCCAATTATCAACTTTCAATTTTCAATAAATTTTTAATGATTCAATTTTCAACCAATTTGAAAATTGAAAATTGGTCATTGAAAATTCTTTACGGGTATATTTGGTTCCCCTCCTCATCATAGACGATAATGGCTTGGGTTGGACAGCTCTTGGCCGCGAGGAGCAGCGTCTCATCGTCAATCACCTGATCCTCCAAGTCCTTGCGTTCAGTCGGATCAGAGGTGGGCGGCGGCTGTTTTCGACGGAGCACGGCCTTGTTTTCCGGATCCAACTCAAAGGTCGAGGGCGCCACGGCCACGCAGGAGGCCGCGCCAATGCAGAGGTTGCGGTCAACCATGATCTTCCCGATGCGGAGGGGCTTCTTTCGCTCCGCCGGGATGCCGTCAGACGAATGCGGTGTTTGACTCTCCATCGTAGGTAGGTTATACTCTTCCCGAAAAGCTCTCTAGCACTAAGGAGGTTTCTCGATGAGCGCTTGGGTTACGATCGCCATCCTCGGAATCATCCTCCATCTCGCCATCATAGCCCTTAACTGCGCGTTTGGCCTCTATACCCTCTTCGCTGAACCGAGAGCCGCGCCGGCGAACAGGAAGGAGCGCGTACTGGTCGCTCTCTTCGGCCTCCAGGGAACGCTCATGCTGAAACTCGATGAATGGGCTAACCGGAGCATCCGGCGTATGCTCGTCATGACGGTTGTATTCTTCGGCGTACTAATCGGCCTCCTTGCCGTTGCCCTAGCCACCACCGCGCGTTACGGAAGCGAAGCGGGGCTCACGACGACGGTGATCTGCATGACACTGTTGGTCAGCGCTCTCGGGGGTATACTGATGGTGGGGTGGCAAAAGCGCCTCGTAAGGGAGCGGTGAAAGATCCACCGCTCCATTTATATATTTACCCGTAATATTTGTCTTTATAAAACCGAATCAGCTGCTCAACCTCGGTGATGATCTCCGGCGAGCCAATGCCGACCTTCAACTTCTGCTGCACGCTATCGAGATCCGTGGCCCCTTCCAGCACCGCCTCCTCAATGTCATGATCGGTGATATTCAACTTCGGATCAATGACCCGCGCCCCCTCCACGATGACCCGCCCGTGCTGGCCGGTGCGATGGAAATAGTCATTGGCCGCCTTGCGAAAGGCCTTATCCGCCAGCACCGAGCAATGGATCTTGCGGTTCGGCAGTCCGCCCAGGCGCTCCATGATGTGCTGCGGCCTGACCTGCAAGGCCTCGGCAATCGGCATCCCGTCGTTTTCGGTAACCATGACGGAAAAAATTGACGTTGCACTAATTGCGGACGCGCACCCGAACGTACGCCATTTCAATTCCTTGATCCGCTCCGTCTCCGGCTCGATCTTCAGCCACATGACCATGAGGTCGCCGCACGCTGGGCTCCCGACCATACCCTTGGCGCTGTACGCGCCCTCGTCGGGATCCTCCAGCATTAAATTCCGCGGATTGAAAAAGTGGTCCTTGACGATCGGCGAATAGTACCACTTCTCACCGGTGAACTGGTTGACGACGTCAATCGGCGCTGGCGGCTCACCAGCCCGCCCCGCCCCGTTAGAAATATCATTTCTAACGGGGCCCGCGCTAACCGAAGCCGCTGCCGAGGTTTGCTGCAGGGCGGACCGGTTGACGACGTCAACCGGCGATGGGGCAGCGTCCGATGGCTGGTTGTCGTGTTCTGCGCTCATGGTAGAATGGACTACAGAGTACGGAATGGAGCTAAGGCAACAACTCCGCCGCTGGGAGGTGTCCCGTGCCGCTCATATCAAGTGACCGCTCATTCTTCGATAAGGTCGTAGCCGGAAAAGGCCGCGCGCCGGGGGATATCCATGCCGATGCCGCAGCCGAGTTCACCACCGGAGATGGAGAACGCGCCTACGCCGTCCTCTATCCCTTCGACCGCGGCGTGGTACGCCAGCTCCTCGCGAACACCCGAGGTATCGTCTGGCACTACGCCAGCGCCACGTTCCAAGGCCTCTTCCCGGAGTTCTTTCCCACCGCAGCAGTGGCCTAGCACCGGCCCTGCTGCTTTTATTTGTTCGTTTCCGACGTTGCGTCGGAGCTGCGAACAGATACCCCCTCTTTTCGCGCCGGATCAGGCGCATTGAATTTTCAAACCGGTTTTCCTTCTCTCCCCATTCCCGTTCATAGAGCGGCAGCGCAAAAGGTGGGGGTGAACAACCGCAAGCCGCAAGCGTGTGCGGCTACCGCACCGCTTGCGGTGCGGTTATTCATTTCTCCTTGTCTATTTATACGAACGCCCGCCGACTTTCACTCTAGCGCCCTGGCCGGCAAACGCTTCCGGATGGGAAATGATCTTCTGCCCCACCTCCATCCGCACGGGCGAAATTTGCCTAAGCTTCTCAACGATGCCGGGCAGTACGGCCATCACGTAATCCAAATCCTCCTTTGCGGTCGAGCGCCCGAGCGTGAACCGAAGCGAGCTATGCGCGTACTCGTAGGGCTTGCCGAGGGCCAAGATCACGTGCGACGGGTCAAGCGTGATGGAGGTGCAGGCCGAGCCGGTGGAAATGGCAATGCCCTTGGCGTCAAGGTACAAAATCACGGCCTCGCCCTCGATATCTAGAATCGAGACATTGATGTTATTGGGTAGGCGCTTTGTCGGATGGCCATTGAGGACGGTCTTGGGAATTTCGGTGATGAGCCGCCTCATAAAATAATCGCGGAGTTCGGCGAGGCGCCCTGATTCCTGCTCGCGCTCCTGCTCGGCAATCTCCAGGGCCTTGGCAAAGCCCACGATGCCCGGCACGTTTTCGGTGCCGGAACGCAGATTTTTCTCCTGGCCGCCGCCCTGAAATATGGGCTTCAGCCGAACCCCGGAGCGGACCAAGAGGCAACCCGAGCCCTTGGGCCCGTAGATCTTCCCGCCGTTCAAGCTCATCAAGTCCACGCCGAGCTTGGCAACGTCAAGCTCAAGGTACCCGGCGGCCTGTGAGGCATCGCAGTGGAAGTATAGAGGTAGCGGATTGCCCAATACACTTCTCTCTTTTCTTATTTCTCTTATCTCTTTTCCTATCTCACCAATCGGCTGAATCGTCCCGATCTCGTTATTGGCATACATCACCGAGACCAGGAGCGTATCCGGCCGAATTGCACGGCGAACCGTTTCGGGGTCAATGATGCCGTCTTCCCCAACCGGCAGGTACGTCACCCGCCACCCCTCGCGCTCGAGCGCCTCAAACGACCGCAGGCCGGCGTGGTGCTCGAAGGAAGTCGTCATGAGATGTTTCGCCGCGCCTTTACAAAGCGCCGCCGCGCCAAAAATCGCAATGTTGTCGGCTTCCGTGCTGCCGGCGGTGAACACAATCTCATCAGGCCGGCAATGCAAAATCCGGGCCACGGTCTCGCGCGCCTGATCCACGGCATCCTTGGCCAAGCGCCCCTGGCGGTAAAGGGTCGATGGATTGCCGTAGACCACATCCCCGTACGGCTCCATCGCCGCCTTCACGCGCGGGTCAAGGGGCGTAGTGGCCGCATGGTCAAGATAGATCTCTCTCATGAAACTCTAAATCCTAATCTCGAAATCCTAAACAAATTCAAAACTCGAAATTCTAAAGCTCCAAACATGAGTTTTGAATTTATGATTTTGATCATTGAGGTTTGTTTCGAATTTCGTATTTCGTGCTTCGGATCCCGCGAAGCACGGGGCAAAATTTATGAATGGGGCTGTAGAAATTGATGAGCGCCTGAACCGATACAGCGGCGCCATTCCCCTTGATGCGGTACCCGCCGCCCGGCCCCTTTCGCGCTTCGAGCCACCCGGCGTGTTTTAATTCCTGGGCCACCTTCTCAAGATAGGCCGCGGGCAGGCCGCGGGTTTTGGCAATCGCTCCGATAGCTGCGAAATCGCCGCCCTGCTCTTTGAGACAGCCGACGAGGGCAAGGGCATAGTCAAATCGCTTTTTGCCCATGTTATCGAAATTTTCGAGCCCCGCATGTAGCGAAGAAAATTTCGCCACAAAATGGAGCGCCCCCACTTTTAAGAGCGGTGCGGGGTCAATGGTGTAACTCTGCCTATAGTTTCTGCGGGATTCATATTGCTATGCGATTTGAGTTCCTACCGTCTCTAAAAGTGGGGGTAAAGGTTTGGCAGCTGCGATTTCCCCGCCTTTGGCTCGAAATCGCAGGCCAAATTCCTTAATTTCGGATAAATATAGTCCGATTATAGCCGCCCCAAGACCTTTGGCAAGTGTTACCGGCCTTGACGTTCGGAAAAGAAATGGGGCGCTGGTAAGGCACTTGGCTGGCGCAGACCCAAAGTCGTTCTCAAAAGCATGAACCCAATGGCCGCGGCGAGCGCGAGGCCTGCGCCATAGGAGAACGCCGCGTGGCTGCCGAAGCGCTGGCTCAAGTAGCCGAAGATAACGCTCGCCGGCAGGAGGGCCAAGCCGGTAAAGGCGTTATAGATGCCAAAAGCCGTGGCGCGGACTTCGGGCGCGACAAGGCCGGCTACGATGGCGCGGCCCACGCCTTCAGTGAGGGCCGCGTAGATACCATAGGCGATGAAAAGGAGCCAGATGCTTTTGGCCGATGCGCCATACGCAAGGCCCAAGTAGACCGCCGCAAACACGAGGAGCCCAACCGCAAAGGTGTTGCGCTTGCCTACGCGATCCGCGAGCGCGCCGAACGGCGCGGCGAGAATCGCAGCGGTGGTGTTGAACGCGAAGTAGAGGATGGGAAGAAGCGCAATGGCAATGCCGACATCCCGGGCCTTCAAAATCAAAAAGGCCTCCGAGGCCTTGCCGAGCGAGGCCAGGGTGGCCACGCCGAGGAAGAGGAAAAAGGGAGCGCCGAGGGGCACGAAACGACTCAGCGCTCCTTCTCTCGAATCGGTTCCCGAATGAGCACGAATAGGCCCCCGAATGTCGGAGATGACGGGGCGCTCCGGTGTTACTCTATTTCCCTTATCTTCTATATTCTCTCTATCTGCCATCCTCTCGCCAGCCAGTACCTCGCGAACAAAGAAGATAAGGATCAGAACCGCAAAAAAGCTGGCGACGAACGAGAGTAGAAAGAGTGTGCGCAGGTTGCCGCCGATGAAGGGCAAAATGGCAAAAGCCGCGAGCGGACCAATGGCCGCGCCGAGCGTATCCATACCGCGGTGAAAGCCAAAGGCCCGGCCAAAGACCTGCCGCTCGGTGGATAAGCTGATCAGGGCGTCGCGGGGCGCGTCGCGCGTGCCCTTGCCCACGCGATCCATGAAGCGCACGCCAAGCACGTGCCACGGCACGGCGGCGGCCGCGAGGAACGGCTTGGCCAGTGCGGAGAGCGAGTAGCCGATGACCACGAGGCGCTTTCGCTTCTGCCACTTGTCCGAGAGCCATCCGGAAAAAATTTTCAAAATGCTCGCCGTGGCCTCGGCCACGCCCTCCACGATCCCGACGAAGGTGAGCGAAGCCCCCAAAACCGAAGTCAAAAAAATCGGAATGAACGGAAAAATCATGTCCGAGGACAGGTCGTTCAGAAAGCTCACCACCCCCATCCAGACCACGTTTGGCGAGAGGCCGAGGAAGCCCCGCCGCGGAACCGCTGTTTCTTTTGCCGACTGCATGGTACCATTGTAGCAGAAGGATTGGCGTGGAACAGAAATTTATTGTTTGTCCGCCAGAATACCGCGCCGCTGGGCGGGCCAGACGCGAGGCGCTTTGCCGGAGGCAAACGCCCCGTCTCCGCGGATGAACCCCGTTAGAAACTCCGTTTCTAACGGGGTGAATGGCGGGAACAAATCACCGCACCATCCCGAACGAAGTGAGGTTAGGGTGCGCGATCCCGTACTTCCGCGAACCAGCGTCAGTGGCTCGCCGAGGCGTCAGTTCGGGCGGTACGGGATCCGCGTAACTTCAACGCTCCCTTTGGTCGCGGAAGTTACGGGACAATAATCCCGAGTCCCGCCGAAAGCGTGGCGAGGGATCTCGTTCAAAATCATATACCGCACCGCTTTGCGGTGCGGTTACCGAAGATCTCACACACGGGAAGGAGGGCTGGGATGGCAGTACATGCGGACGATGCCCTGCACATTACGACCACGCGGCTCAATCGAGCACCGATATACCGCCTGACCGTGAGCCACGGCGGCGTGACGCGACACACCGACCTTGACCTTGAAGCGGACGTGGCAAACTTCCGGGCGGGCGTTCATCTCGGTTTCACCGAGCGAGACCCCGATCTTCTCCGCCGCGCTGAGCTTGAACCGACCGACCAGTACGATCAAATCCGCCGCGAAGGCATCCTCGTCGGGTTGATCGCGGCCGGCGTCGCCATCCCGCCCGTAACCCATCCGGAAGAAACGCCCCATTCGCTCTCCTGCGAAGACGTCGGGGATTAGCCGGCACAAAAACGGCTCGTACCACGAACGGAGCGAGCCGGTTTTTAATACAGCCAGAGCAAGGCAACCTAGATAGGGAAGCGAGCGATCGTCTCGTACACTGCCCCGCCCGGCTTCAGGTGCGACTCCATCACCGCAACCTCATGCACCTCGAATGAAAAATCAACTTCGCCGAGCACGCGGGTTTTGGCTTCGAGCTCGCGGAGCTCGCCCGGCTCAAATCGCGCGAGCGTGACGTGAAGGTGCAGCGGCCGCGACTCAGATTTCAGCGGCGGGAGGTCGGGCTGCGATGCCCGCAGTTTTTCAAGTTTCTTTTTTAGCTTGGGCAATTCGGACGGCATCTCTCCTTCCAGCCAAATCATCCGCGCCGGCACGCCCGGCGGAGCCAGGAGCACCCGCGAGAAACGGAGCGCGAATGGCTCCCAGCAGCCGCGGCTCCGCCTAAGTGTCGTGATAAGCGTCTCGAGTATCGGGTCATCAAGGTATACCGGCGGGACCAACGTAATATGCCAATTCTCCGGCGGGAGCCACCGGATGGGCAGGAAGCGCCACTGCGTGATGGCCTCGGCAACCTGCTGCTTCAGCGCGGGCGACAGATCAAGGGCAATGAATATGCGGCGCTTCATTCGCTAATCATACCGAAATCCGAAGCGCGAAGCACGAAATCCGAAACAAATCCCAATGACCAAAATTCAAAACGTGCTTGGAGTTTTGGCGTTCGGATTTTGAATTTTTGTTTCGGGTTTCGGATTTAGGGTTTAGGGTTTCCGCGCTAGTGGTTGCGGTCTTCCCACTCCGGCACGGACTCGCCCACGCACCAGAAAAAATGGTAAACCCCGGTCGGGCCGATCCAAGACATTTCTAGTCCTGAGAATTTCAAGTTGAGCTTGTTTTTGGGGAGATAAAGTTTGTTCTTCGGGACCCATACGATCCTAGACTTTTATGGATGATGCTGCCTTAACCCCTCTCGGTCGGGGTCACAAGATGCCTGCCGGGCCAGGTCTCCCACCTTCGCTTAAAGCTACGGACGGGCAGGCAAACCCAGATTTCCGCGTCTCCCGCACGAAACTCCCGTGGTCGGGTGTGTTTGGAACTGTGGATTGGAGGCAGATGGAAAGTGAGTTGTTCGCATCGAGTTTCTTACGAAAATAGAACCGCCCCCCATGCAGTTTCGTTGAATTCGCAAGACGAGAAAGAGGCTGAAAATTCCCCTTTGAAATGCAACTGCCATAGTATGCAGTTGTATGAAGAAACGTGAGTGGTTTCGGCATTTGACGGATAAGGATCGGGACCGTATCCAGGCGCTGCGCGATGACTGGCACTCCCAGCAGGCGATCGCCGAGGTGCTCGGGGTATCGAAGAGCGCCATCTCCCGCGAACTGCGGCGCAATCCCACCCGAGTGGGACGCTACGTCGCGGATCGTGCCGCATGGGATGCCTGGGTCAAGCGCAGCCGGAGCAAGTACCCGGGCATGAAGATTGAGGAGCACTCGGAGCTCCGGCGCTGCGTCATCCGAGCCTTACAAAGGCTCCGTGCTCCGGATGAGATCGCCGGGCATCTCAAACGCATCGGTGCCTCACCCCGTGTCGGCACAAACGCCATCTACAAATGGCTGTATGCTGAAGATGGCCACCCGTATTGCCGATACTTGTGCACTCGACGGACCCGCAGACGACGCCAAAGGGGTGTTTCAAAACGGGTTCTGATACCGGACAGAATACCGCTTCAGGAGCGACCCAATGAGCCTGGGCTCATCCATGCTGAACGCGATCTCTTCGTATCTCCCCGCCGGGCGCACTCCCGAGGTACGGGTCTCCTCATCGTCGTGCCGGAAACGAAACTCCTCGCAGGTTCGATCCTGCCGAATCGGGAGAGTGCGATCGTGATGCGATCGGCGAAAACACATTTCGATCGAATGCGCGTTGACACCTGCACCGCAGACAATGGCATCGAAAACGTCGCGCATGCGGCGAGTGGGGTTCCGACCTACTTCTGCGATCGCGGCGCGCCGTGGCAGAAACCCCATGTGGAGGGCGCGATCGGTCTCGTTCGCCGCTGGTTTCTTCCTAAGGGCACCGACCTCGCGCTGGTACCCGACCTCGTCTTCCAATCCCAGCTGCATCTTCTGAACGGGAAGTACCGCAAGTCGCTCGGCTATCGGAGCGCGTATGAAGCCGCACTCGAACGGGGTATCATCACCACAGTACCGCGATTATCCCTAACCCAGGCAGTTGCATTTCGCTAGGGAATTTACCGGCCGAGGTAATTGACTTCTATGCCAGGGGTAACTATAATTTTAGTTCGGAGTCCTTGACATCAAACGTTTTACTGGCGGGGGGAGAAATGGGTGAATACATGATTCGTAGGCTGAAGCGGGGCGATCTAGAGATCGATCAGCGGATACGACGGCTGGTGGAGGTCCTCAACAGGGTGCCTGGAGTGTCTACCACCGAGAGTTGCGGCGGTCATCCAGAGCCCAGGACGTCTGGGGTGCCGGAGAATGAATTCTACGTCTGCTTTCAAATCTGGCACTCCCGTCTTGCCCGGCGTGCCCTAACATTCATCTCGGCGGCCGCCTTTCATGCCAAGCTGATGACGGAAGATCCCGGAGGGATTGCCGATGCCGAGGCCACAATCGAGGTAATAACGGCGTTCGATGATCTCGATACGATACCACGGGTAGACTCGCTGGCATACAAGCTCAAAGGTAAGCATGTCCTGCCCGACCTCCTCGCAGAGTACATCGAACGGATCGCCAAAGAGGGCCGCCGTCTCTGCCCAGGCATCCTTGGCGCGGAACTTGGGGAGAAGTACTTCGGTTCAGAGGTTATTGACGCAAGACTTGAGCGCAGGTTCGGTGCGGAGTTCGTGGCAAAGTACCTTAAAAAGAGGGAAGGGTGAGGAATACCCGGGCACATCATCGCGGCCAAACTGCCTGCGAGCGTGTGCCTTTTTTTCTGCTGCTATTTGTAGCTCCGGGGCCTGGATTCGAACCAGGATCTCGTGGTCCAGAGCCACGCGAGCATACCAGTTGCTCCACCCCGGAATAATCAATATCTTCTAAATTTAACCTGTTTTGAAAATTTTTCAACCTCGCGCTTCTTTCTGAGTCTGGTCGAGGTAGTCCTAAACTCCGGATGGTACCCAAGTAACCGTAATCCTCGCCCTACGATCTGCAGTAAACTTACATTCCGATTTGAAAATTGCAGGTTATACGTGTACGTCGGCGGGTGTATCGAGAGCGAACCCTCCGCCTCGAAAAGCCCTCGCAACAGCCGAATGACATGGCGCTTGTTACCCCAAATCCATCTCGGTATCCCAATCGTCAGATCCCTCCGGCTCCCCGCGGGAACCCCGAGCCGTCCTGAAATGTCTGTCTGATATAACCTGATTCTGACGCAATTCTTTCCTGTAACGCGACTGACCGTTGGTTGTTTTCTGAATATCCTTCGCGTCAAGCGAGCATACCGGTTGATGAAGCCGGGATTATTTGAGTTCGCAGAGATCGTCATCCCCTCGGTTCTAGGGAATTTAGTTATGTTCCCATCGCCGAGCATAACGCCAATGAATTCTGCAAGATCGCCGTTCTTTGGAAGACGTTTTATGGCGTACACTGCGCACCGGCGCCCCAGACGAAAAAACCAGCCTCGGGCTTTAGCTTTTTCCCTCCAGACAGCGAAATTATCAATGTGCTTCTGCCGAAACGTTTCTGAAATCTTTGCTACGCCCGGATGCGTTTCTTTGGTGTACCCGGTATTCCACGGCGGCGGGCGCCGGCGCAAACTCAATCGCCACCGGCGGTAGCGGGGATCGGACTCCGAGAGCGTGCCGACATTGACCCCAAAACCGGTGATCTTTGTTTTAAAGCGACGGTTATAGGCGGCGACTGAAGTCCGGTGTTCTCGACCGAGATGCGTATGGGTGATGACCGCGAACCGCTTGCCGCAAAACTGGCAGGCAATCATTGCCCCCAGTATAGCATGAGGTGTAAAAATTACCTACCACTACACGATCCCCGAACGCGGACGTATCCTACGCCGGTGGCGGGTTGAGATCAACGGCCGGCGGCTGATCGGAGGGAACGGCAACGGCGATGGTCTCGCCTTTCCGGTATTTTCCGGCGAGGATGTCTTTGGCAATCTGGGCTTCTATCCGGTCCTGGATCACGCGCCTCAGCTCGCGGCCGCCGAAGACCGTGGCGTAGCCATGCTCGGCCAGCCAGTCCAGCGCCTCCGGAGACCAGGCGAGCGAGTAGCCCTGCGCCTCGATCCGCTTCTGCAAGCTTTTCAGCAGGAGCTCGGCCACTCGGCGAACGTCGGCCGGCGCCAGGAACTTATAGACCACCACGGCATCGAAGCGGTTCAAAAACTCCGGCCGGAAGGCCTGGGCCCGGAGCACGGCATCCACCAGTTGCCGCCGGAGCTCGTCGTAGGCAACGCCGGCCGCCAGCGACTCGCGGATGAACTCTGATCCGGCGTTGGAGGTGGCGATGATGATGGCATTGGTAAAATCAATGGGCTTGCCAAAGGCGTCGGTGGCCCGGCCTTCATCCAAAATCCGCAAAAAGAGATTCAGGATATTGGGGTGGACCTTATCAATCTCATCCAAGAGGAGGAGCGAGAAGGGATGGGCCCGGACCTCGGTGGCCAGACGCCCCACGGCGTTCGCGGCCGGCGATCCGATGAGCCGGTCAAGATCGCCCGGATTCTGGTACTCGGCCATGTCGAAGCGGAGCATCCGCTCCTCGGATCCGAAGTAGGCCTCGGCCAGGGCCTTGGCTGTCTCGGTCTTGCCCACGCCGGTGGGGCCCAAAAAGAGGAAAGTGCCGATGGGTTTCCCGCCAGCGGCCACGCCGGCGCGCTTGCGGCGCATGGCATCGGCAATCGCGCTGATCGCTTCTTCCTGATCGACGACGCGCCGGTGGAGTTCGGCTTCGAGATTCACAAGCAGGGTCCGCTCCCGCGCCTCGACCGCGCCGAGCACGGCGCCGAACTTCCGCTCGAGAACGCGTAGAACGGCATCCGGACCGATGGCGTTGCCCGCGCCCTGGCCGCTCGCGAGGAACGTTTCCTCGAGGAGCGCTATGGCCTTCTCCGGGAAGGGGGTGCCGGCCAGGTAGTGGAGGCAGGATTCGAAAATTTTCTTCAGCGCCGGGTAGAGGATCAGCGCTCCGTGCTTCCGCTCGGCGGCGAGCGCGGCATCGGCCAGGATCAGCATGACCGTCTCCTCATCCGGCTCCTCCAAACGGATCTCGGCGAAGAGCGCGCCCACCGCCGGGTGCGCGGCCGCGGAGGAGGCGTAGCCCGCGGGCGTGGTCAGCCCGATGACCTTCACCCGCGGCGAGCGCAAAAAGGGCAGCATGGCCTCGGCCACCGCGCCCCCGGCTCCGGGCGCCAAGTAGAGCTCAATGTCCTCAATGACCAGGATGATGTTGCCGGCGGCTTCCACCTCTCCGAAGAGGCGTTCAAAGGCCGCGGCCATGCCCCCAGGCGTGGGCTCGCCGACGATCTCCTCCATGGCCAGGCGTCGGACCCGCCGGTAATTCAAAAGCGGCCGACTCCGCCCCTCGTAAACCCGGTCCGCGAACCCTTTGACCACGCTCATCTTGCCCACGCCCGGCTCGCCGATGACCATGGCGTTTGCGGCCTGCGATTTTGACAACGCCTCTTCGAGCTGGCCAATGGCCTTTTGGTGGGCAATGATGTGGAGCTCATCGTGGCTGGCGATCTGGATCGGCGCGCTCTTGCGGTCAAGGAAGGGCGTGTAGCCGTAGGCCCAGGTTTTGCCGATGCCGGAGCGCTCGGCCAGGCGCTCGGTGAAGGGCTGGGGCCGCGTATGCTCGGCGGCGATCGTGAACCAATGGGCCAGGTAGTCCACATCCGTGGGATTCAACCCGTGGGCCATGAGCAGCCGGGCCAAGGTTCGATCCAGGCCGGCGAGCGCGGCCAGGAAATCGGCGGAGAGAATGGCGCGGTGGCCGCGGCCGATGGCGGCGCGGACGGCGGCCCAAACAACGTCGGAGAAGCGGAACTCAGGCGGCCCCCCGGCCGGATAGGCCCGCTCCAGCTCGGCAAGAAAGGCCCGCCGGTCAATCGCGGTGCGGCGGAAGAAGAAATCGCCGAGCGGAGACGAGAGCAGCCGGTCGAGGAGCTCTTTCGGCGCCCCGAGCGCGTCAAAATCACGGCTGGCCGAGAGCGTTGAGGCCGCCGAGAATTCGAGATACCACGGCCAATGCGCTTCGATCCCCGGGGGAATCGCATCGGGATTGGCCGGCAGCGGATTGATGCTCCGCCCCTGGTAGAACCGGATGAACCGCGCCAGGAGTGTTGATGCCCACCAGGCGCCAAAGCTGATCAGGGCCACACCGAAGAGGGTATCGTCAGTGGTGATAAACGCTCCGGCGGCAAAGGCCGCGGCGGCAATGCCGGCGACCCAGCGCACGGCCCGGATGCGCTCGAGCGGGAACGAGCGCTCGAGCCGGGCGGCGGCAAAGAAGGGATGGTTCAAGAGCGCAAAGGTCATAGCAAAAATACGCCCCAAAGGAAGAGGAGCGGAATCAGGAGCGGGGCGATGAGCCAGGCGGCAACAAACCCAAACCCGGCGACGACCGCGCCCGCGCTCACGCAAAGGCCGACCGCAATCACCACGCTCCGGACCATCGCGCCCAAGACGCGGGAGATGAGGTTGCCGGCGAGAATGCCGAAAAAGCGGTTGGGGTCAAAGCCGCGGCCGTAGGCCTCGGCCACGCGGTGCCACGGCGAACACAGGGTTCGGGCCAGCCAGAGGATTGAAAAGTAATTGAAGAACCCGCTGAGCGCGCGTGCGGCGGCGCGGACCGCGCCGGAAAGCCCTTCGCCGTAGTGCCACGTAAGGTAGCTGAGCATGTTGTGGGGAGATGTGTACTGAAAGTATATCAAAATCGCCCCCGGAAACGAACACCGGGCGCGCCTGCAGGCGCGCCCGGTGTTTTCGTGTCCGGATTTCCATCTGGCCTTTGGCTGCGGGTGGGGCAAACTCGTTTCAATAGAGTTTGCCGGAAGCAAAAACTCCCCGGACAATTGCGACGACAGTTTTTTGCCCGAGGCGTTGCCGAGGATAGAAGGAGTAATTGTGAACCACGTTTGAGTGTCACTTACCCGCCAACTTTTTGTGGCCGGGTGAGAACCGAACTTACGACAACCGCTTTACTCGCTCGCCAAAATTTTGCAATTGCCGGTGGCAGGAATTGAACCTGCGACCTAACGCTTATGAAGCGCTCGCTCTTACCACTGAGCTACACCGGCAAGATTCTTTGATTTCCTAGAGCACCAACCCCCACCGCCAACGCAAAAACTATACCGTCATTACGACATTTCCGCAAGATCAGCGCTGTGGCGTTTTACGGCTTATCCAAGCGCCCGTACCAGTACCGACACTTCAAACTTGGGATTCGCCACCACCCAGCGGTAGATTGCCGGGCTTACCATGACCGCGAAGATGACATTCCCGAGGAGGTGGAGAATGGTGAAAGGAATCTGCCCGACGAGCGCCTCTATAAAGGACTGCCCAAAGGCGATCGGACCCACGGTGAGGCCGGTCAGCGCATCGTAGGCAATGGTGCCGATGATGGCATAGCCGAGGAAGTTCGTTGTCGTGGCCTCGCGCCTCTGGAAAAATACTGCAGCGCCGATGCCGACGAACCCATAGGCCACCCCGGTGATCACGGTCCAAATACCGAGGAGACCGGTTACCGCATCGTAGATGACAATAGAGAGAAAGCCGAAGGCGAACGCCCCGAACCAGCCGTAGCGCTTGGCAAATGGCATCAGTGTCGTCAATACCGGCTCGACGTTCGGCGGCCGGAACGGGATTAACCGCACCGCAAAAACAACGGCCCACCCGATGATGAATTTCACCGTACCATCCAGCTTATGAGAGAACTGCCGCATACATGTTGACGCCGTTACCAACAAAAATGCTTGCCGGCGGCAAGCAATCTCTCGACAAAAGTGCCGGACGCGGGCGCGTGGGACCCGATGGCCATCGGATCGTATGCGGGAGATCGGGCTCGCGCCGCATCATGCGACACACACCGTTGCGCGACAGCGCCGGATTCTCACCGGCTTCACCCCGCAGCCACAATATATACTTATACTCTTATCCTACCCGTGCCTCTGTACGGCGCAAGGCCGACTATACACAGGTTACTATGAAAAAGGGCTTCAGTTGTACGACAACCGAAACCCGATGAGCGAAAGCGTGCGCCTTAGCGCGTCTCCACGATCTCAACCCGCGGTGGCTCGCGGAGAATCCGCGCCTCGCGATACCGGAATGGGTCGGCAAAGAGTTGGATAATCTCCCCCGCCACCCACACAGGATCGAGCATCGTGCTCGTGTCCTTGTCGGTGTACTGCCAGAACGGCGTCCGCATGCCGGCCGGTGCCGCAACGAGGGTCTTCCCGATACGACCATCGAGCGACAATGAATTCGCGAGCATAGCGAGACCGGCTTTAACCGCGGTATAGACCGGCTCGTACTTACGCGGCACCCATTGTGATGTAGACGTGATCGCGATGAACCCGGGTAGTTTACGATAATACATCAGGATCTCGCGGACGAAGAGCGCCGGCGCGCAGAGCCCCACATCCAGCATGGCATCAATCTTTCCGGGACTAAGATCGGTGATGCCTCCTTCTTGGTAGAACCCCGCCGCGTAGACGAAAAGGTTAACGCCGGAAAGCACGTTCACCACATCGCTGATCCGATGCTCGAGTGGCCTCACCCCTTGGGTATCAAAGGCCATGAATTCCCCCGGCACAGCTCTCGCCTTACGGCCTGTCGCGTAGACCATCCACCCGGCCTGCTCGAGAATCGTCCCGATCGCGAGTCCGAGGCCGGAGGTCCCCCCGACGATGAGCGCTCGGTTTGGCTCTGCCATACGTCCCTCCTCACCTGACCGGCGACTGCACCGGCGGCGCGGGATTGGCGGAACGAGGATCACGCCACACGCCATCCGGACCTTTCACGCCTTGCGGCACTTGAAAGAACTTCCCGATGGACTGGCCGGTATCCGCACGCTTCCACGTGCCGCCCGGACCCTCGACGGCAATACTCACGAACTCGCCGTCCCGGAAATACTTCGCTGTCCCGTCCGGCAAAACGAGGATCCCCGCGTCGGCAAGCGCGACGGGAACACCGGCCGCCACGAGGCACACCGCCAACAACAACGCCCCAAAGAACTGTTTCATCGTCCCCTCCTCACGAAAAATTGAAGTGTAAAGAATTCGTAACAAAGCCCGGGGCCTCTGTCAGGAGTGTGTACGAGACGAGTGCATTCGGTAGCCCGCCTTCTCCCACTTACAGCGGGCTTCGGCGAGGCAAAGATTTTGTGCACCAAAAATCGAACGCCGTTGAGCGTCCGATTTTTGAACAAAATCTTTGCGGGACCAGGATTTGCACCTGGGCCTCGAGGTTATGAGCCTCGCGACGTACTACTCGTCCATCCCGCGGCGCTATCCTAGCGCACCCCAAAAAGGAATGCAACCTTTATGCAATCCAATGGCCGCGAGCCATTGACAAGAGCGCCGAAAGGCGCTTTTGTTGTTGTAGCCAGAACTCCACAACGCAACGACCAAACAGGAGGTTCCCGATGACAACGACTCTTGGATTCGAGCAAAAGCTCTGTGCATGTCCCTCAACTATCACCACAGAAGAGAAGTGGGAGCTCGTTCCGTCGTTATTCCTTGGTAAGCTCACCTACTTCTGACGCCGCCACTGCGGCCGTCCGATGCTTCGAGTCCGTCTTTTCACCCATCGAAGTTGCGAGAGGTGCGGAAAGTCGGATCGGTACAGAATCCGCAATAATCTCTCCTGGAACGGACCGTACGGGGAATGTGCTGACTGCAAGGAAAGAGTGCCAGCATCCTAACCAAAGAAGGAGGAAGCGTATGAACCGACACGCTGGCCTACGACTCATCGGATGGTTCTTCCTTGCCCATACGGCGTGGTCCACGCCCTTGGGAGGGGGTGGCAAGGTGTTTCTCGCGAGCCCCGACTTCACAAATAAGAAGGATTGTGAGGAAGCGGCGGGATGGGTTAAAAGAAAGGGCGGCGATCCTTCCGAGTGCTGGCACTCGGCAACGCCGCGAGACAACGCCGGAGGACTCCCGCAGGAAGTGGCGCCGAGCTCCCGCTAGCGAGCAGGGCTCACCCATCGAGCTCCGGCCAACCGGCCGGGGCTCTTTCTTTTTCGCGATCACCGCGGTATACTCCCTCTGCCGTGATCAAGAAAATCAAGGGTAAATATGTGGTTCTATCGGAGACCATGGCTAGGTCCCGACGAAAGTCGGGCCGCCACCCCGGCCGCAGAGGCGGCCTAGGGGCCGGGCGCCCGTTCGGAGCGTATCGTACCAGGGCTGAAGCGGAGAAACGGCTCCGGCAGATCGAGATGTTCAAACATCTGGCGAAACGGAAAAAATAATTCTGGGCCCGCGGACCAGCCAGGAGTGGTCGCCTCCTTGTCACGGAGGAAATCGAGGGTTCGAATCCCTTCGGGCCCGCTATAGCAAAATCTCCCGTGCTTTCATGGTACGGGAGATTTCGCTATGAATAGGTTTTGAGAGGGATTCGAAGGGTATCCCGAAAACGCAAACTGCTTTGCGTTTTCGGGAACCCGGGCTCTGGCGGAGGAGCGAGCTTCCGCCGCAGGCGGCGCGAGCGACGGAGGAAGAGGAATCCCTTCGGGCCCGCCGATAAATTTAATCTAAAAAAATCTGCCAACGGTTTTACAGTTGGCAGGACGCATCTCGACCGCTCGGTCATTCTCCCCCACGAGCGACAATCTTCCCCGCGTGAAGGTCTACCACGTGCCAGTACTTCGACCTCTCATCGCCTGCGGCAGTCCGCGCTGCCGCTGCCGCCTCCTCAGCAGAGTCGAAGGAACGAGCAGGCGAATCGTCTGTACCGTTGTCCTCCGTGAGAACATCCGCCCAGCCGCCTACGGCCTCGTAGTACATTGCCACGAAAGCGACGTATCGCTTCATCACGCTATCACCTCCGTCCTCGTGGATTGTACTTTGAAGTGCAACATTTTTATAGCCACAATAGCTATAAAATTTGCACTCCCGCTTTATCAAAGAGCGGGGAAACTGTAGGTATTACCTACGCTTTCCTCACCCTTCGCCTTAGAAGCCCTGTCTTTATGCCGTAATTCAAGGTGTTGCACTTGAGGGGTCAAGGTGCCTCTTTCTCGCTAACTTTACATTAGCATAACTTATACTAGATGTCCAGGCCACCGCGTGGAGCGCTGGTTCACGCAGATGGACTAAATTCTGGAATCTAAATACACTCTGCTTGTCGCCGCAACACGGTTCTCCTTCGACACCGCTCAGGACAAGTAACGTTATCCGCGACGTCCCGCCTTCGCTCGCTGTAGCGAGCTTTGGCGGGTGAAACCCGCACGTACCATGTACTTCCGCCAAATCATCCACGAAGAAAAATCCTGCCTCTCCTACCTCATCGGCTGCACCGAGTACGGCGTGGCGGCAGTCATTGATGCGCAGGGTGATCCGGCTCCGTACACGAACCTTGCCGCCCGGAACGGCATGAACATCGCCGCCGTCTTTGAGACGCACACCCAGGCCGACCATTACGCCACCACGCAGGAACTCGCCCGGCTCACGGGAGCGCCCGTATACCTCGGCCCCGGCGCACAGGCGCGCTTCGCCCATGAAACGCTCGCCGATGGCCAGGAGATAAAAATAGGAAACCGCCGTTTCAAAGCATTCCACACGCCCGGCCATACGCCCGAGCACGTATGTATTCTCGTAAACGACTGGTTGCTCCTCACTGGCGATACCCTCTTCGTCGGCGACGTGGGGCGAATTGACCTGCCCTCAGAAGCTATCGGCGAGGACTACCGCCGCGCGAACGCCGCGAAGCTCTACGCGAGCCTCCAGCGGCTACTCGCGCTCCCAGAATGGACCGAAATCTACCCGGCGCACTACGGCGGTTCGGTCTGCGGCCGCGGCATTGACGGCAAACCAAGCTCGACGATCGGCCGCGAGCGCCGGAAGAACGAAGCACTCCAGCTCTCGAGAGATGACTTCGTTGCCTTCCAGCTCTCTAATCCCCCAGCCCGGCCGGAAGGATTTCTCGCCATTGTGAGTG
Organism: uncultured Candidatus Saccharibacteria bacterium; assembly: GCA_964373495.1. GTDB lineage: Bacteria > Patescibacteriota > Minisyncoccia > Sungbacterales > SURF-37 > JACQMJ01. The sequence goes on from CAYJUW010000002.1 coordinate 22,071, forward strand.
CCAACCGCGGTGAGATGGTTCTGCCGGGACCGCCGCGCGGCACATAACGCTCACCCATGCCCCGCCAACACTTTGGGGTCATCGCCAAAGCTGCCCTCCGGCTCCACAAGAAATCTGGAGGGAAGTTTGCCATTGCCTCCAAAGTGCCGCTCCGCGGGCCGGCGGACCTAAAGCTCGTCTATACCCCGGGCGTCGGCGCGGTGAGCTCGTTTTTGGCAAAGCACCCCGACGAGCTCCGCAGCTACACGATGAAGGGTAATAGCGTGGCCGTGGTTTCCGACGGCTCGGCGGTGCTGGGACTCGGGAACATTGGACCGGCGGGCGCCTTGCCGGTCATGGAGGGCAAGTGCCTGCTCTTCAAGAAGTTTGCTAATATTGATGCCGTCCCTATCGTGCTTGCCACGCAAAATGTCGGCGAAATCGTGCGGACGGTAAAGGCGATCGCGCCCGCATTCGGCGGCGTGAACCTCGAGGATATTGCCGCGCCGCGTTGCTTTGAAGTTGAAGCGCGATTGAAACGGGAGCTTTCGATTCCGGTCATGCACGACGACCAGCATGGCACGGCAATCATTGTCCTGGCCGGGCTCATGAATGCACTCAAGGTTGTGAAAAAGGAAATAAGAAACTCGAAAATAATCATTAACGGCGCGGGTGCGGCTGGCACTGCGACGGCAAAATTGATTCGTCTCGCCGGAGGCCGCAACATTGTTATGTGTGACCGGCAGGGCGCTATCTACCGCAGCCGACGCGGACTCAATAAATGGAAACGCGAGCTTGCCCGGATGACGAATCCAAAGAATGAGCGCGGCGACCTCGCGACCGTCATGCGCCACGCCGATGTTGTCATCGGCGTCTCCGGACCGAACCTTGTGAGCGAACCCATGGTGCGCTCGATGGAGAAAGATGCAGTCATCTTTGCGCTCGCCAACCCCATCCCGGAAATCATGCCCCCGCTCGCCCGCCGCGCCGGTGCGCTCGTCATCGCCACCGGCCGAAGCGATTTCCCGAACCAGTTGAATAATTCGCTCGTGTTCCCCGGCGTGTTCCGCGGCGCGCTCGATAACGGTGTACGCGCCATCACCGATGCAATGAAGCTGAAGGCGGCCTACGCCATTGCCGCGCTCGTCCCCCGCCCCACCTCAACGAGAATCACGCCCGGCATGTTCGACCGCCGGCTCGTCAAAGCCGTAGCCGCCGCAATCCGATAGACCAGCCGCATCCCGGTGTTAACTTCAATTGACCGATCGGTCAATTGAAGTTAACACCTGCGAGGCCTCAAGGATTACCGCGCAGGCGGTATTTTCAGTTGTGTTGGCGAGTGCTTTTCCATACAATCAGCGTATGCTCGATGAGCTCAAGAAAATCGAGTCTGCGGCACACGCAGAGATAGGGGTACTCAGGACTCTCGCGGAGCTCGAGGAGCGCCGTATTCAATTTTTGGGACGCGAGCGCGGGGCGCTGACCGTAATTCTCCGCCGGCTGAAGGACCTGCCGGCGAGTGAGCGGGCGGCCATCGGCGAGGAGGCCAACCGCCTGCGAAAGCGCATCGAATCTCTCCTCGCCGAGCGCGAAGCAGAGCTCAAGCGAACGACCATCGAATCGGTGCTCAAACGCGAGCGCCTCGACGTCACGAGGCCGGGCAAAAAGCCGGAGCGCGGCCATTTGCACCCTATTACCCAGATCCGGCGCAAACTCGAAGCAATCTTCGCCTCCATGGGGTTCAGCGTGGTCGAAGGACCGGAGGTAGAGCTCGAGTACTATAATTTCGATTCACTCAACCTCCCCGAGACGCACCCTGCTCGTGAGATGCAGGATACGTGGTGGCTCCGCCACCCACCGGTCACCTTCCGCAAGGGCGGCCGCACGATCCAGAGCCGACTACTCCTTAGAACCCAAGTGACCGCCATCCAAGTCCGCTACATGGAACGGTACAATCCCCCGCTCCGCATCATTATGCCCGGCTACGTGTATCGGCGCGAGGCGACCGACGCGTCCCACGAGATGCAGTTCACCCAGATGGACGGCCTGATGGTAGACCGCAAGGTTTCACTCTCAAACCTCAAGGGGATCATGACCATGGTCATGCGCGAGCTCTTCGGCAAGGATATCAAGCTCCGGCTCCGCGCCGGGTATTTCCCGTTCGTTGAGCCCGGCGTGGAAATGGACATGGAGTGCATGGCTTGCCGGCAGAAGGGCTGCTCCGTCTGCCAGCGTACCGGCTGGATCGAGGTGTTCCCCGGCGGGGTGGTCCATCCCAACGTCTTCCGCGCGGCCGGATTGAACCCGCGCGGGTGGCAAGGCATCGCCTTTGATTTGGGCCTCGATCGCCTGGCCATGATGAAATACAAAATCCCGGACATCCGGCTGTTCCATTCGGGCGATTTGCGATTTCTGAGGCAGTTCTAAACTCATGCGCTTCTCGTACAACTGGCTCAAGGAGCTGGTGAAGTTCAAAGAATCACCCCAGGCGCTCGCGGAGCTCCTGACCCTCCGCTCCTTCGAAGTGGAGGTGGCGGGCAAGGTTGGGGGCGATTGGTCGCTCGAGGCGAAGATCCCCACCAATCGCATCTCGGACGCGGCGAGCCACTGGGGGCTGGCCGGGGAAATTGCTGCCATCAAATCCACGCCGCGGGCCACCCAAGAAAGCCACACACTGCCGAAGAGCACGCCGGCTCGCATCCCTGCGGTTAAAATCAAGGTCGCAGCGCCGGCCATCTGCTCACGCTACACATCGCAAGAACTCGAAATCGACGCGCTCGAGACATCTCCGAAGTGGATGAGAGATCGGCTTGCCACCTGCGGCTTCCGGTCCGTCAATAATGTGGTTGACGTTACGAACTACGTGATGCTCGAAACCGGCCAGCCCCTGCACGCCTTTGACCTGGATAAAATCATCGGCCGCAGGATAACCATTCGGCTGTCCCGCGCTGGCGAAGAGCTCACCACCCTCGATGGAACGCGCCACCGCCTCCCGGCCGGTGTAGCCGTCATCCAGGATGCGGAACGCCTCATTGACCTCGCCGGAATCATGGGCGGGGAGAATTCAGCCGTATCCGGGAAAACGCGCCGCATCCTCCTGCAGGCGGCGACCTTCGACCCCATCCGCACCTACCGCTCCATGCGCGCGCTCGGCTTCTCCTCCGAGGCCGCAAAGCTCTATGCGGCGGGCATTGACCCCAACCGGACCGCACCCGCGCTCGAGCGCGCGGTAGCACTCCTCCGCGAGATCGCCGGTGCAACGCCGTCAAGTCGGCCCATGGACCTCTACCCCCGCAGAGTTCGGCCGCGGAAGATCCGCTTCCGGCCGGATTACGCGAGCCAGATGATTGGCGAGCGCATCAGCCGCGCGTTCTACCAAACCCTCTGGCGGCGCCTGGGTTTCAAAGCACAGGAGCAAGGCGGCAGTTGGTTGCTCGAAATCCCCACTGAACGCCGCGACATCCAAATCGAGGAGGATCTCATCGAGGAGGCCGCCCGGCTCTTTGGGTACGAACAGCTCCGCCAAGAACCGCCCCACGCTCCGCTCGCGCCCGGCGGGACCAACGAGGAGCGGGCGTGGGAGGAGCGCATCCGCGATACGCTCGTTGGCGCGGGGTTCACCGAAGCGCACACCTACACGTTCGTCGGGCCAGCGACCTTAGGGCACTTCGGCGCCTCTCCGACCGACCTGCTCGAGCTGGAAAACCCTATGGGTCCCGAAACCCGCTACCTCGGCGCCCATCCGGCCCAGCAGTATCTCAAGATTGCCGCCGAGAACCTCCGGCGCTTCGAGCGCGTCGCGATCTTCGGGATCGCCAAGGGCTTCAAGCGCGCGGCACGGCCGTCGCCGAAGAAGCCCGCCTTTGCGAAAGCTCCGGCGGACAAGCCGGCGGAGGAGCGGAAGTATCTGGTGATGGTGAAGGCAACCCGTTCGACAAGCTCAGGGCAGGCAAAGAGAGCAAAGGATACAAAGGCAAATGAAAGTGAAACGTTCTACGAGGTGAAGGGGACGCTCGATTCATTGTTTGAATCGCTCGGCATTGCGGACCATTGGTATGATGATGCCCTGACGCCGGCCGAGCGGGAAAAAACCGTAGCGCTCCATCCCTACCGAACAGCAAAAGTGATGATCGGCGATGAGTTCCTCGGCGTGGTGGCCGAGCTCCATCCCGCGGTACAGCAACGACTCAAATCAAAAGCACGGCTGGTGTTTTCGCACATTGATTTTGAGAAACTCTGGAAGTTAGCGAGGGCCGAGGCCGAATTCAAGCCCATGGGCAAATACCCGGCGGTTATCCGCGACATCGCCGTGATCGTGCCGGAGGATACCAAGGCCGACGACGTGGAAGGCGTGATCCAGAACGCCGGCGGCGCGCTCCTTGCGGACTCCGATCTCTTTGATTACTTCCAGGACGAAGCCATGACCGAGCGCAGCGAAAAATCGCTGGCGTTCCATTTGGTGTTTCAATCGTCGGAGCGCACCCTTACTGACGGGGAGGTGAACCGAATCTATAAAAAGATCGTCTCGGCGGTGAAACGCGAGGATTGGGAGGTGCGGGAATAGCTGAGATATAAATGTCATACCAGTACACCTATCTCATCTGGAACGGGATCTTCCTCCTTATCTGGTTGATTCTCTATCTCTGGCGGAAAGATATCCGGCGAGAAATGTCGAGGGTGAGCATTTGGGAAAAATTTCCTTGCCGCGGGGCTGTAATTTTGCTACTATGGGAATGTCATGAGAGCCTCAACCATCGTCAAAACCACGAAGGATTACCTGCTCCTCAAGGTGCCACTGCCTAGGGGCTCCCATTTTGCGGTGGGGCCGGTGCGGCAGAACGGACGATTGACGCGGGCCGAAAAGTGGCTCTGGAAGATCATCCAGGAGGGTGAGCGGGAGTACCGAGAAGGGAAGCTGAAGCCGATCCGGTCGCTGCGCGAGCTTATGCGCTAGCTTCCCCATGTCCATTCGGACGATCTACCCGACCTCGCGGTTCAAAAAATCCTTCCGCCGTTTGCCCCGCGAGATCCAAGAACGGGCCGCCCGGCGTGAGGAGATATTCGTCGCCGACCCCTTTGATTCACCCCGTTACAACCGGGCGTCCCATGCTTCACCCCGTTAGATAGTTTATCTAACGGGGCAAGGGCCGGGTTGTAACGGGGTTCACGGCTGGATACCCACAAGACAAAAGGGAAACTGAAGGGGTTCTGGTCGTACTCCGTGGACTTCCCCTGTCGAGTCCTTTTTCGTTTTATAGATCAAGAAACGGTCATCTACTACGACGTCGGTGGTCATTCGATCTACCGCTGAAGTATGCCAAGACGCTCTCAAAAAAAATCAAAAGAAAAGCTAACGCTAAAACCGGAAGCCAATAACGCCTCGGTTCACCCCGTTAGAAACTCGCGCGGCAGGCCGCGCAACTCTGCGCATGAAGCCGCGTCTCTCTGGAAAGGGAACGGTGGGCAGACAACGAAAGTTTCTAACGGGGCAAGCTACACGGCCAAGGATATTTACGTCCTCAAAGGCCTGGAGCCGGTGCGCAAGCGGCCGGGGATGTATATCGGCTCAACCGGCATTGACGGCCTGCATCACCTTGTCTGGGAGGTCTGTGACAATAGTTTGGACGAGGCAATATCTGGTTACGCGAAAAATATTGCGGTAACGCTTCTGCCTAATAACCGCGTGATGGTGGTGGATGACGGCCGCGGCATTCCGGTTGAAAAACATGCCCAAACGAAGAAATCTGCGCTCGAGACGGTCATGACCACGCTCCATGCCGGCGGCAAGTTCGGCGGCGAGTCCTACAAGGTCGCAGCCGGGCTGCACGGGGTCGGGGTCTCGGTGGTCTGCGCGCTTTCCAAATGGATGCGGGCCGAGGTCTGCCGCGCCGGCGCCCAGTACGCCCAGGAGTACGGCCGCGGCAAGGCCGCGACCGCCGTCAAAAAGATCGGCAAATGCGAGGGTTCGGGCACGGCGGTAACCTTTGAACCCGATCCGGAAATTTTTCCGGAAATCAGCTTCGAGTGGGACCGGATCTTGGAGCGGCTGCGCCAGCAGGCCTACCTGACCAAGGGCGTGACCATCGCGCTCCGCGACGAGCGCCATCCGGCCACGGCCAAGGACGGATCAGCCCTCATCCCCTCCTACACCTTTTCCTTTGAGGGCGGCATCGTTTCCTACGTCAAATATTTGAACCGCGGCGAGACGCCCACGCACGAAAACATTTTTTACGCCTCAAAAGAGGTAACGGCCAACGGCTCGCCGGCGGGCCGGAACATCCTGGTTGAGGCCGCCGCCCAGTACACCGGCGACATCCAGGCGCGCGAGCTCTCCTTTGCCAACCACGTGCACACACCCGAGGGCGGCATGCACCTGACCGGATTCCGCACCGCGCTCACCCGGGTCCTGAACGACTACGCGAAAAAGAACGAATACTTCAAGAAGGACGACGAGGCCCTCTCCGGCGAGGATGTCCGCGATGGGCTGACCGCCGTAATCTCGGTCAAGCTCCAAGAAGCGCAGTTTGAAGGCCAGACCAAGGCCAAGCTCGGCAACCCCGAGGCCCGCACCGCCGTGGAATCCGTCGTCGCCGAGGCCCTCGCCGACTTCCTGGAAAAGCACCCCGACGATGCCGCAGCGATCATTGGGAAGGCGCTGCTGACCCAAAAAGCCCGCAAAGCCGCAAAAGCCGCAAAGGAAACCGTCCTCCGCAAGGGCGCGCTGGAAGGCATGACCCTCCCGGGCAAGCTTGCCGACTGTCAGTCGCGCGATCCGGCCGAGTCGGAACTTTTCATTGTGGAAGGCGACAGCGCGGGTGGGAGCGCAAAATCCGCCCGCGACCGAAAATTCCAAGCCATCCTGCCGCTAAAAGGAAAGATCCTGAACGTCGAGCGGGCGCGGCTAGACAAGATGCTGGCCTTCAAGGAGATCCGCGCCCTGATCATTGCCCTTGGCGCGGCCATCGGCGAGGAGTTCGACGCCTCACGCCTCCGCTACCACCGCGTCATCATCGCCACCGACGCCGATAGCGTTACCGGAGATACGCCAATTCTCCTATTGGATGCAAAGAAGAACAAACTCGTCCTCCGCCGTGTCGATGAATTCATCCAGGGCTGCGAGGATACTGATCGCTATCGCGTCTTCTCGTTCGGTGAATCATCACTGACGACCGGTTGGCGCAAAATATACGAAACGATCCAACATCCGCTCCGTTCCGATCTCCTGGAGGTAACTACGGCCTGCGGGTATAGAGTGCGCATCACCCCATTCCATAGCTGCTACCTACGGGATGGACCGGGGGTAAAAACGGAGAAGGGTTCCCGGCTCCGCGTCGGAGATCGGATGGTGCTTGCCCGGGCGCTTCCGCGCACCGACCAGGAAATCATCATTCGCCTGGACGAAACGGTGCTCGGCAATACCTACCGGAATCTCTCGATTCGGGTTCCGCTCCGCACGTTTGAAGCAATCCCCGATGCAGTGTGGTTTGACGTCTCGCCGGAGGCCCTGGCGTTCCTGAAGGGAGAGCGTATGGCGCGCGCCATCTCGCGGCGGCGTATGGAAAAACTCGTTGGCGTTGGCCGGGGGGTCATCCAGCAATGGGAGGAACGTTTCGACAATGTCTTGCCAGCTGGCCCGCCGTTCCTCGAGTACCTCATGCACCTCGGCGTTGGCGTACGGTCGCTCGATCCGCAGGTTTTTGTGCCGATCGAAGCATGGCCATTCCGTACGATCCCGGATTCGGCCGAGGTTTACGCTGGCAACCATACGAACCGAGTGTGGCACCGACTCGTCCTCGACGCGGAGCTCGCCTACCTCCTGGGCTGGTACCTCGGCGATGGATCGAGCGGCAATTATGGCAAGAATCCGCACCGCTTCCACCTTTCGATCGGCATGGACAAGTTCTCCTACGCGCCGCGGCTCATTGAGCTGATCAACTCACGGCTTGGTTCCCACGCATTCATTGATCATCGGGCTTCCGGTGGCGTGCTGACCTTCCATTCGCCAACCTGGAAGTTTTTCCTCGAACACCTCGGGCTCTACCGGAAGCGGGCGCATGAGAAGTTCGTGCCAGACCTAATCTTCAATACCACGCGCTCGGTTCAGGAAGCGTTCCTCGCCGGGCTCCTTGAGAGCGACGGGCATGTCCTAGTCATCCGCGCTGGGAATCATCCTAAAGTCCTCTTTGGTCATACCACGGTCTCGCGGGCGCTCGCCGAGGGAATCGTCACGCTCTATCGCCAGCTCGGCGTGTTTCCGAGCGTCAACCGACGCCGGCAATCGCCGCCGCACCGCTACCGCGACGTCATTATCCGAAGCAACCATGAACGCTGGACGGTTGAAGTTTCTACCGTGGCGCAGATCGAAGCGCTCGCCGGTGTGTGGCGAGGCCACAAAAGGGCCCGTTCGCTCCAGCGTTACCTGCGCTCTCGTGATCGTTCACACCTCCACGGCAAAGCAATTGAACCTATCAGCAACCACCTCGTCGCAATCCCCATTCGTCGCATTCGTCGGATCCCAAAAGAGGAATCCGGCGAACGATGGGTCTACGATTTTTCAATCCTCGGCGATCAGAACTTTGTTGCCGGCTTGGGCGGCTTCGCGCTCCATAACACCGACGGCGCTCACATCCGCACCCTGCTCCTAACCCTCTTCTTCCGCTATTTCCCGCGGGTGATCGAGCTCGGCTACCTCTATATTGCCACCCCACCGCTCTATCGCATCCAAAAAAGCAAGGAGGTGCGCTACGCATACAGTGATGCAGAAAAAGAAAAGGTTATTGAGGAATTGCAGAAAATGAAGCAGGAAGCAGGAAGCAGGAAGCGGGAAGCGGCTGAGGAAGCCGCGACCGAAACCGAGGGCGGTGAAAAGATCAAGGGGGTCAATATCCAGCGCTACAAGGGCCTGGGGGAGATGAACCCCGAGCAGCTGTGGGAAACGACCATGGATCCGGCCCGGCGGGTGATGAAGCAGGTGACGATCGCGGACGCGGCCGAGGCCGACCGGATTTTTGACATCCTGATGGGCGACGAAGTGCAGCCCAGAAAGAAATTCATTCAGACGCACGCCAAGGCGGTGAAGAACTTGGATATTTAAAAGCCATCCGCCGCATGCGGCGGATGGCAACCGGATCAGCGCCTGCCCTGCCTGAGGAGCGTGGTGATGCACGCTATGGTGAAACACAGAAGGAGAATATCCACGCTCCCCAGCACCCGATTACCGTCCGCAAAGGCGGCCCCGCTGCCCATCCCGAACGCGACCACCGCAATCAGGTGCACCACGCGGGTCAGCGGCGTACGCACCCCATGGAAGGTAATGGAAATCCAAAGCGCTATTCCGGCCAAAATTCCGGCGATGGTAAAGAGCCAAGGAACGAATGAGTGCATCCATACCCTCCTGGCGGGCACGCTTGACGCCCGTCATTGCCATGCCTATACTACCACGGAGATCACCAGAGGCCCACAGGCCTTTTAAAAAATCTCAGAATGTTCTCCCGCATCATTGCGTTCTTCAAGGAAGCCCGCATAGAACTGAAGAAAGTCACCTGGCCGACGCGGCGCGAAACTCTGCGCTACACGCTCGCGGTCGTCGTGATGAGTTTGGCCGTGGCCGCGTTTTTGGGCGGGCTCGATTTCGCATTCACGTTTCTCTTGAATACGTTTGTCCTGTAATGTGGCGCCCATTTTGCGAATTTAATGCCTATCCCTGTGGTGAGCTGCGCCGAACCATACAAATTGCGAATCGGATTCGCATATTCGCCAGATTGGCATAAGATTTGTAGATTGGCATCATAGTGCGCGAAGCGCGATATGCCTAAGCAAACATCCGAATTTGGAAGAAATTGGTACGCCGTGCACACCTACTCCGGCTATGAGGACGCCGTGGCCCGGAATCTGCACCAGCGCATTGAGTCCATGGGCATGGAGGACAAAATTTTCAGCGTGCTGGTCGCGACCGAGAAGAAAATCCGGATCAAAAACGGCAAGCGCCGGGTCGTGGAAGAAAAAATCTACCCCGGCTACGTGCTGGTGGAGATGATCGTGTCCGACGATTCCTGGTACGTGGTGCGCAACACCCCGCGGGTGACCGGCTTTGTCGGCTCCGGCACCACGCCCACGCCGCTCTCCCCGGAGGAGATAGCCGAGCTCCAGAAGCGCATGGGCGTGGCGGAACCGAAGTTCCAGATTGAGGTCTCCCCCGGCGATCCGGTGAAAATCATTGACGGCCCGTTCAAGGAGTTCGACGGCAAAGTCGCGGATATAGACGAGGAGAAGGGCAAGGTCAAGGTGCTGGTTTCGATGTTCGGCCGCTCAACCCCTGTGGAACTGGATTCGTTGCAGATTAAAAAGCTCTAAGCATATGATGCCAATCCGATGCGAATTGAATGCTAATCTACCAATTGCGAATATTCGCAATTCGCGTGATTGGCATAAGATTTGTAGATTGGCATCATACTGATGGCAAAGCCCATCAAAACCATACTGAAGCTCCAGCTACCGGCCGGCTCGGCGACCCCGGCGCCTCCGGTGGGCACTGCGTTGGGGCCGCACGGAATCAATATCGGCGATTTCGTCAAGCGCTACAACGAGGCCACGGGCAAGATGCAGGGCGACATCGTGCCGGTGGAGGTCACCATCTACGAGGATCGGAGTTTTGATTTTGTTTTGAAAACGCCGCCGGCCTCAGACCTATTGCGAAAAGCCGCGGGCATCGAGAAGGGTTCGGGCGAGCCGCATAAAACAAAGGTCGGCACGGTGACCCGCGAGGATATTAAGAAAATCGCCGAAAAGAAAATGCCCGATCTGAACGCCGAATCAATCGAAGCCGCGGAAAAAATCATTGCCGGCACCGCCCGGAGTATGGGGATTGAGGTTGTGGAGCGCTAAGCGCGCCAGCAGGTAAAAAGCCCGTCCTGCGTTATTCCGCAGGGCGGGCGTTTTCGGCTTCGGCTCAGCGCTGGCCGCTGAACTGCGCGCCGGGCTTCTTGAGGTACGGCCGCTCTGCCGGCGAGGAGAGTTGGATGAAGTGGACCGGCGCGAACTGAAGGCCGGGGTAGAGGTTGAAGGCAAAGAGGCCGTCGTTCTTCACCTCCAACGTCGGATGGCCGCACCAGCCGGGATGGAACACCGGCGAGGAGACGTGCACTGAAACCCCAGAACGCGCAATCTTGCTCCGGCCACCGATCTGCATCTGGAGGTCGTAGGGAACACAGACGAACTGCTTGGTATGGGCAAGAACCAGCATCCCCGGCTGGAGTTCGAACGCCTCCTCGTCTTTGAGAACAATCCGCTTGCGCGAGTCGTCCACAATGTCAACCGGCCGCACGCGCTCAAGACGCTTCGACTCACCGCTGTAGCGGAGGTCAATGGTGAAGCGGCGGATAACCGGCCGATCGTTCACCCGGACCAGCTCGAACGGCATGTCCGACGCTTCGATGACGTTCCCAAAGGCGAGGTCCATGGTGTCGGCGTCGAACCATTCGTCGGGCGGAATTTCGTTGATGACGATGGTGCCAGGCGTCGCCGCCAGCGCCTCCTCAAGCTCCTTGGGCGGTTCACGGCGCGCGACGCGCGCAAGAAGATCGTCCGGGAGCCCGAGCTCTGCGACGGTCTTGAGGCGTTTCCTGAGATCACGATCCGAAAGAATCATGGCGCTCCTCCCTCGTGTGTTGGGTTTTCCTTGAAGGTACTGTTGAAGGTACTGGCGGGACCTGCGTAGAACCACCGTAGCGAACACATTACTGAACGTCAAGGTTGACAGAGCGGCTGATCGCGCCATATTGTGGTAGGCACACCACTCTGGACGACAAGAAGGCGAGAAGGAGGTGCGGCATGTCCTTTGACAACGATGGTTATTCCACCACCAACACACCCGTACCGGCCGGGACTGTGGCCCCGGTCGAGAAGTCCTGTCCCGGGTGCGGCGGGCAGCTCATGATAAAGCACGTGGTCCGCAAACGCCAGGACTGCGTGTGGCCGAGCGGGTTCGTAAGCGGCAGTGGAAAAGTCAACCACGTCCTCGCCGAGTTCTGCCCGAACTGCGATCCGGAACCCGCCAGTGGCATCGAGGTTGATCCCAGTGGCTGGAAGAAACGGATGATCGGCCAGGACTAGTGAGGAGCACGAAAGGAGGGAGGCACGATGCCCAAGTTCAGAACGTGGGAGGAGGAATGCCTCCCGCGTCTCCGAGTCATCAATGCAAATCGCCCCGTTGCGCTCTGCGTCCTCTGGAACCTCATCGAGAAGTTGCCCGAATACGCTCCCGGAATCGAAGAGGCCGCGGGACTTGGCGTGATCGGTAACCTCCGTACGCCTATCGGTATCGGCTGGTTTCTCCGAGGACTCTGGAAGTTCCCCAACATCTCGCGCGTAGTTTTATGGGGAAGCGACCTTACCCATTCAGGACGAGCGCTTGCAACGCTCTGGGACAAAGGGCCCACTGCCGGTCATACCGTACCGGAATTCGGATGGAAACTCGATACCTCCATTCCGGATGAGGCCATCAACGTCCTCCGCCATACGGTAACCCTCATCGATCTCCGCCATGAACGACGCGCTGTCGCTCTGCTCCCCCATCTGTCCGAGAACCGGTGTGGCATCTTCACGAGAAGCGTAAGAGATTTCCTCCCGGTCCCCATCCCCGAGCGGCGCGTCCTACCAAACGAACCATCCTCGATCTTCATTCGCGGGCAAAATCCCGGCGATGCATGGCTCCGCATCCTCCACTATCTCCTGCAATACGGCCGGCCGCGCGACACGAGAAAGAAAGAGAGTATCAGTCACTGCTTCGACATGCACGTGGTTTTCCCGGTACCAGCAGAGGACGATCCTGAAGGATGGTTCGGCATCAGCCGGACCGATACCGAACGCTACCTCGCCGAAGTTCTCCGCCCATCGCCGCCGACAGCCGTGGATAGCGGCGGCCGAGAAGTAAGCACGGTCGACTACCACTACGGCCAGCGTATCCAGGACTGGCGCGGCCATAACCAGCTCGAAGAGGTCATCGCGCGCCTGAAGGAAAATTTTGAGACGAAACGCGCGAGTATCGCTATTCTCGAAGTACCCGACCTCGAAGAGCTGGAAGATGCACCCTGTTGGTCACTCATCACCTTTGCCCTGATTAATGGCGAGCTCCACGCCTCGAATGTTTTCCGTAGCCACGATATGTTCGGTGGCTGGCCCAACAATGCCCTCGCGGTGATGTACGTGCATCGTATGGTAGCGAACGCGCTCGGCGCCGGCTTGGGGAGCGTAGAGATCATCTCCCAGAACGCTCAGATTTATACGCGGCACACCGCAGCAGCCGAGGAATGGGTCAGACAGATGGGCTTCACGCTCGAACAGGCGAGTCACCATATCGGCTTCCGAATCGATCCGGCCGGCAGCTTCACGTTCACCATCCTTACTGACAACAGGGTGCGCGCCCAACTCGTAAGCCCGGCGGGCGATGAGGTGCTCTGGGAAGCGGAGAGTGCCAACCCGAGCGTGCTCATCCGCTGGATTGTGGAATCCATGGTGCTCGACCCACAGCACGTCCGCTACCTCGGCGCCGAGGAGGAGAAACTCAATCGCTCTTTGAAGACCGGCAAACCCTACCACCAGGGCTAGTCACTCGCCCCCGGGACTAAAATCCCGCGGGGCGTTTTCTTTTACCCGGCCAATCTCTAT
>CAYJUW010000003.1:0-35632 GCA_964373495.1 uncultured Candidatus Saccharibacteria bacterium
CGTTTTACGAGGGTTCCAGGACCGAGCGTTCCGCAGGAGACATCAACGCAATCACCACAGTCTCGTATTGTTCCTGAAGAAATTTTTGTCAGATTGGATTCTAGAGCCGATCGGAACATTCTGGAGAGCATTATAGCAGGATACGGCGGTTCAGTTGTGGCGGACAAGGCCACCGAAGATGGTGGTGCGGGGTTGCGGATCAAATTTCCCGGCGCAACAGAGCAGCGACTTGAACAGATAAGTAAAGAGATCGCAGATCGCGTTTCAGGTGTATTGAGCGTATCACCTCATTGGATTCCTGGACCGATCTATAATTCATCAGAGGTTGATGCCTCGCAGTGGAAAACCTATCGGAATGAGAAATATGGGTTTGAGGTGAGGTACCCATCGTCGTGGTGTCATAATGATCCAAAAAAAGATGAGGGATTTGTGAATTTCAGTCGCTGTCCGTATGCTGACAACACAAGTGTGATGAAACTAGATTCCCTATGTGTTTTTGCGACCGGGTTTGAGTATGCGGAAAAATTTGCTACAACAACTGAAGAAGTGAGATTTAACAATAATGTTTTTCTTGAGAATAAAACTTATGCAGATGATGAGTGGGTGTTAGATATAATTTCTGTGAATATGCCATCCAGTGATGATAAGCAATGTAAGATGATCTCATTTATTTTCGGGAAGAATTCTATTAAGGATTTTAGAGTTGGTATTGTGCCTCAGATTCTCTCTACTTTCAAATTCGTTAAGTAATTTTTGAAAATTAGAAATTGAGAATTGAAAATTCAGGACTATGCCCCTAAATCCCAACGCAAAACTCGTTAAAAATATTCTGGATTTAAAATCCCTGGAGCAAAAACCCACGCGGGGCGGGTTTGGGTTAGGAATGGTCGAGGTCACGAATGAAAATCCGAATGTGGTGCGGGGTTTGTGCCTTTTGATCTTACTGTTGCCAGCATGATAACATGCTGATATTATCTACATTATGAATCCCGTTAGAGATGTGGTCGTATCTCTATACGGGTCGGGCATGAGAAATTGGTTACAAGTTTTGGTAATTAGTCAGTTGAGTCCTAAATCTCTAACGGGATGAAAAGAACGCAGATACAATTAGATGAAAAGACTTGGGAAACGCTACGGGAGCGGGCGTTTCGCGAGAGGCGTTCCATCGCCGAGATAGTGCGGGCAATGTTGCGGACGCATGTTGAGAAAACAGCAAGGCCGCGCAACTTTTCCTCCTTTTCTTTTATTGGGTCAGGCGCCTCACGTGGCCGCGGGCGCGGAAGAGTATCGGAGCGTCACGACGAAGTATTGAGTGAGGCTTTTTACAAATAATTATGATTTTTCTTGATACCTCCGCGATTTACGCTTTAGCCGACAGGGCCGACCTGAATCATCAGAATGCAAAAACGCTTTTCGATAAAGCTCTTCATGGCGGCGAAGGATTGCTGATCCATAACTATATTCTTATCGAAGCGGCTGCTTTAATTCACCATCGGCTTGGTTTTGCCCCGGCTAAAAAGTTTCTCAAAGACGTAGCGTTTTTCCAGACCGTTTGGGTAGATGCTTTTTTACACGAAGCCGGAACGGCCTTATTTTTACAAAGCGCGAAAAGAAGAGTGAGTTTTGTGGATTGTGTAAGCTTTGCCTTAATGCGACAGAAGGGGATCAAGGCCGCCTTTGCCTTTGATGATGACTTCCTGAGAGCCGGCTTTCAGATATATTCTTAAATCCGCAGGAAATCCGACGAATACGCTTAATACATTAAACTTTAAACTGTAACGTTTCACTTTTCATTTTTAACTTTTAACTTGAGCGAAGCGAACATGCCCGTAAATCCCAACGCAAAACTTGTAGAAAATATTCTGGATTTAAAATCCTTGGAACAAAAACCAACGAGGGACGGGTTTGGGTTAGGTATTGTTCAGGCGGCGGATGAGAATTCCAGCGTGGTGGCTCTTTGCGCTGATTTGACGGAATCAACGCGCATGGAAGCGTTTGCGAAAAAATATCCGGAGCGGTTTGTGGAAATGGGGGTGGCCGAGCAAAATATGGCATCGGTTGCGGCCGGAATGTCGCTTATGGGGAAAATTCCGTACATCACCTCGTATGCCATGTTTAGTCCCGGCAGAAACTGGGAACAGCTTCGCACCACGGTCTGCTACAACGAGGCCAATGTTAAAATAATCGGCTCGCATGCCGGTGTCTCGGTGGGGCCGGACGGAGCAACGCACCAAGCAATAGAGGATATTGCCATTACCCGTCCCATTGCCGATATGCGGGTTTTTGCGCCCTGCGATATGCACGAAGCCCAAAAAGTAACCTACGCCATTTCAAAAGTGCACGGCCCCTGTTACGCCCGCTTTGCGCGTGAGAAAACGCCGGTATTTACTACCGAGGAGACGCCGTTTGAGATCGGCAAAGCGCAAATATTCTGGGACGCAAATGGTAGTCCTTCGACTAGCTCAGGACGATCACGGCTTGATGTTGCCGTGATCGCCTGCGGCCCGCTTGTGCATAACGCCATTCTCGCGGCCGCAGAACTGGAGAAAGAGGGGATTAAGATTCGCGTGATCAACAATGTTTCCATTAAGCCCATGGACGAGGCCACCATCATTCAGGCGGCAAAAGACGCCGGCTGTGTGGTTACTGTCGAAGAGCATCAGGTTTCGGGCGGCATGGGGTCAGCCGTGGCCGAGGTGCTGGCAAAAAATTATCCCGTTCCCATGGAATTCATCGGCGTCCAGAACCGCTTTGGCGAATCCGGAGCTCCAAACGAGCTCATTGAGCATTTCGGTATGGGAGTGAAGCATATTGAAAAAGCGGTAAAAAAAGTTTTGGAGAGGAAGTGATTTGTTTTTCTGCATTGATCATGTTATAATAGAGGCATGCCTAAAGCAAAAAAGAAGGTCATGCGGTTCCGGCAGTCTCTTTTTTGGGATGTTGATCCGAAGACCATTGATCTCAAAAAACATGCGCGCTACATCATTGAGCGCGTGCTTGAATTTGGAGATGATCGAGAAACGCGATGGCTTTTTCACTACTACCCGCGAGATCTCATTCGCGATACTCTAGATCGCTCCCGTGGAGTGCTTCACGAAAAAACAAAGACGTTATGGTCTCTCGTGCTGAAATAACTAAAATAAAATCGGAGGAGCTCTGTCTCAATGCCCTTCCGCCAAAAGTGAAACGAGCCTTTGGGATGTGCATCAAATTCCGCTTTTTGTCATGCCGAGAATGGTATCTTGCCGGTGGCACGGCCTTGGCGCTTCAGGTAGGCCACAGGCAATCAGTTGATTTAGATTTTTTTTCTCCGCGCGGCACGTTTCGGATGACTTCCTTAGAGAGGTTCCTTTTCAATACCAAAGAGTGGGAAACAACGTTTCGCGAATCCGGCACTCTTTACGGCAGGTTGCGCGACGCCAAGATGAGTTTTATCGCCTATCCCTTTTTTAAGCCGTCGCCGGCGCGCGTTCGTTGCGGCAATATTTGTATCCTCACGCCGGCCGATATTGCCGCGATGAAAATTCTTGCCATCAGTCAAAGGGGACGGAAGCGGGATTTCGTGGATCTTTACTGGTATTGCAGTAACCGTGAAGCACTGGAGAGTATTATCCTGCGCGCAATCTATCAGTACCCCGGACAGGAACATAGTTTGCCTCATATTCTAAAAAGTTTGGTGTATTTTGAGGACGCGGAAAATGATCCCATGCCTAAACTTTTTTTCCGGGCCGATTGGCGGGCGATGAAGGCCTACTTCCGCCGCGAAGTGCCCAAAGTTACCATGAAATTGCTGAAATTGGGGAAATGATTTCGCATTATTATATGGAAAAAATTTCTGGAGAAAATACGAAAAAAGAAAACGTGGCTTCACTTGATGAGTTCCGAAAGAAAAAGTCGAGAGATAGTGATATTAAAATACTGCGTCTTCCTCCAAACGCCACCGATGAAGAAATAGAAAGCGCCTGGAAAAAATGGTGGAAAAAAGAAGTGAGTTTTGACTAGGAAGCTGCCGGAAACTGCGGGGTCAGACCCCGCGATATTTAACAGCCGTCAGAATAGTTTACAAAACACCCTTGCGCAAACAGGGTGTTTTGTGTTTCCCACACACAGGTGTATTATAAATTTATAGAGCATCTTTATGGACGACCACCCCACCGTAAAATCCATCATGACCCAAGAAGTAATCTCGGTAAAACCCGATACTCCGCTCCAGGAAGCGGCGGAGATTTTGGCGCGCCACGGCTTTGACGGCATGCCGGTGGCGGATTAAAAAATAGATTGGTCTGCGGAGATAACAGAGGTTGGGCTGGCAAAAAGGTGACTTTGAAGGCGGTTTGTAGATACACTGAAAATCTGGTACGATTTCCACAAGGTCGAGTTTTAGCTAATTACCAATAAATTTTACGCTATGTCCAAAAAACATATTTTAGCAGGTGGTGGTATGGCGTTGGCAGCGTTGGGTATGGCGGCGATGTTTGCGTTTGCCCAAACACCCCCGCCGGATCCGGGGAAACCAGTCAAGCTCCATATGGAAGTTAAAGACAACGGCCGGGTGCTGGTGCGTGGAGCCAAAGTCACCTCAGTCGCTACGAGCACCATAAACGCAGCGACGACCTGGGAAGGAGGAGCTAGCATTCCGTGGGTTATTACCACCGATGGCAGTACCGAATACGTACGTCGCCATGGTGGAAATGGGTCGCTCTCCGAGTTTGCCGTGGGGCACACCATCAGTTTCTCCGGGTGGTTGGTACCTGCCGCGTCTCTTACAGTTCGCGCCGATGTCGTGAAGAACTGGTCCATTGAAAAAGAAAAAATTAATCCCTTTGGGGTTATCCAGAGTATTGATTCTCCGGCCAAAAGTTTTATCGTTAAGACCGACGAAGAGAAACTGGGTACGTTGACTGTCCTGACTTCAGATGCAACAGCATTTTTCAAGGGTAAAGCAACGACGACCTTTGCTGCGCTAAAAGTTGGAGACCGCGTGCGCGCAAGAGGGGTATGGGATCGAGTTGCTAATACTTTGCAAGCCGACTGGATAAAGGTGCATGTCGAGGATCGAAGGGTTTTTGAGGGCGGGAAACTAAAGACCCTTCCCGGCGCAAGCGCGCCTACCTCGATGGTCGTGACCTTCGGTCGGATGGACTACACCGTGAACATTGCTACGGATACGGCGGTCTTGAACCGGAATTGGGGTAAAGCGTTGCTCGCCGATTTCCGAATTGGCCACCACATCCGCGTCTACGGGGTGGCCGACGGCACGACGATAGACGCCACCGTAGTGCGCAACGTAGATCTCCGATAGCGAAATCGTCGCTGTGAACAAAACGCCCTCTCCGGAGAGGGCGTTTTGGGTTACCATGAAGTCATGGCTCATCATTACGATTTCGTGGCCATTGGCGATACGGTGACCGACGCCTTTATCCGGCTGAAGGATGCGGAAGTGCACTGCCGGCTTGACCATGAGGCCTGTGAGATCTGCATGCGCTTCGGGGATAAGATCCCCTACGAGAGCGTGACCGTAGTTCCCGGGGTGGGGAATAGCGCCAATGCCGCGGTTTCGGCCTCGCGTCTTGGCCTCAAAACCGCGTTCGTTTCCAACGTCGGTGGTGATCATTTCGGGCAGGAAATTATCGAGACGCTGGGAAAGGAGGGCGTTGATACCCGATTCATCAAAATCAACAAGGACAAGAAGACCAACTACCACTACGTGCTCTGGTTCCAGGACGACCGAACGATCTTGATTAAGCATGAAGAGTTCGATTACGAACTGCCGGACATCGGGGAGCCGAACTGGGTGTACCTCTCATCGGCCAGTGAGAACTCATTGCCGTTCCATCGAACCTTGGCTAACTATTTCAGCAGTCATCCCGGTAGCAAACTTGCCTTCCAGCCGGGCACGTTCCAAATCAAATTCGGTGCCGAGGCGCTCGCCGACATCTACCGTCGTGCTGACGCGTTTTTCTGCAATCGAGAGGAAGCCAAGAGAATTTTACAGACCACGGAGGATAACATGCGAAAGCTGCTTACTATGATGCACGGCCTCGGCCCGAAGATTGTGGTCCTCACCGATGGCGCGAAAGGCGCGTATGCCTATGACGGCGGAGGCCCTTCGAATGGCTCGGGGCAAAATTCGCGCGGCGAATTTTGGTTCATGAGGCCCTATCCGGATCCCCAGCCCCCGCTTTCCCGCACCGGCGCCGGGGATGCATTCTCCTCTACGTTCACGGTTGCCCTGGCCAAAGGCAAGAGCGTGCCCGAGGCCCTGCGCCTGGCCCCGATCAACTCCATGTCCGTGGTCCAGCACGTCGGGGCGCGGGCCGGGCTCCTCACCTGGAACCAACTGGAGGAGTATTTGGCAAAGGCGCCGGCGGACTACGAGCCAAAACTCCTGTAATAAGCCCTAAGTTCTAAACCCGAAACCCTAAACAAGTTCTAATGACCAAAGTCAAAAATATAAAACACGTTTTGGGTTTGGAACATTTGGATTTTGGGTTTGTTTAGGATTTAGGACTTAGAGTTTAGGGCTTCTATAATAGTGTGATGGTATCGCTGCTGGAGTTATTACAAAGAGCAACTCGTGAGGGTTGGGCCACGGCCCACTTTAACGCCTCAAACCTCGAGCAGATGCGGGTGGTTTGCCGGGTGTGCAGAGAACTGAGGAGCCCGGCCATCATCGGCACCTCGGAGGGGGAACGGGCTCATATCGGCCTCCTTGAGGCCGTGGCCCTCCGTGAGGCGCTCCGGCATGAATTCGGAATCCCGGTGTTCTTGAACGCCGACCACACGAAGTCGGTCGAAGCGGCCGAGGCCGCGATTGACGCCGGCTATGATTCCATCCATATTGATTTATCAGCCGAACCGTTTGACGATAACGTCAGGGGCACGGCCGAGGTGGTGGCCTACGCTCGTGAAGCAAGAAGCAGGAAGCAAGAAGTAAGTATCAGCGTTGAAGGTGAACTTGGCTACCTCCGGGGCGAGTCAAAAGTTCAGAAGGAGAAGATAGAGGTCCGGCCGGAAGATTTGACCAAACCGGACGAGGCCCGGGCGTTTTGCCACCGCACCGGTGTGGACCGCTTCGCCCCGGCCATCGGCAACATCCACGGCATTTCGGAGGGGGAGCCCGCGCTCGACATTGAACGGATCAAGCGGATTCGACAGCTCGTGCCGCATCGCTGCGTTCTCGTCCTCCATGCCGGTTCGGGCATTCCGGATGATCAGATTCGCTCGGCCATCGAAGCCGGCATTGCCAACATCCACATCAACACCGACATCCGCGTGGCCTTCACCGCCGGGCTCCGCGAAGCCATCGAGGCACATCCCGAGGAGACGACACCGTATAAATTATTTCCCGAGGCCGAGAAGGCCATGGCCAAGGTCGTGGTGGAAAAACTAGAGCTATTTGGAGCAGTGAACAGAATATGATGCCAATCTACAAATCTTATGCCAATTTTGCGAATTGCGAATCTACCCATCATATTCTCAATTTGCAGATTGGCATTAAATTCGCATCATTGGCATCGTAGTGTATGAAAATATTCATCACCCGCAAAATTCCTTCCCGCGGCATCGAGATGCTTTCGGCCAAGGGCCACACCGTGGCACTGAATCCCGAGGACCGCGCGCTCACCAGAGAGGAACTGATTTCCTCATTCAAGGCCGACTGCTACGACGCCGTGCTCTCGATGCTGACGGACACGATTGACGCCGAAGTCCTCGATGCCGCCAAGTCAAGCGGCGTCAGAATTTTCGCTAATTACGCGGTGGGGTTTGACAACATTGACGTGAAGGCCGCAACGGAGCGGGGGATTATGGTCACGAACACGCCGGATGTCCTCACCGAAACCGTGGCCGAACATACTTTTGCGCTGATGTTGGCCATTAGCCACCGCATCCCCGAATCCGACCGCTTCTCGCGAGCCGGTAAATTCAAAGGTTGGGCGCCGGAACTCCTCTTGGGCACGGACGTGTCTGGCAAGACCCTCGGCGTCATCGGCCTCGGCCGTATCGGACAGCGCGTGGCGCACCATGCGGTCAAGGGATTTGACATGAGGGCCATCTACTTTGACGTGAAACGGAACGAGAATTTTGAGAAGGAATTTGGCGCCGAGTACCGCGCTAACGTTGATGACGTATTTCGCGAGGCCGATTTTGTTTCTCTCCATGTCCCCCTGACACCTAGCACCTTGCACCTGGTAAATGCCGAGCGCCTGCGGCTCATGAAGCCGGCGGCCTATCTCATCAACACTTCGCGCGGTCCCATCGTGGACGAGGCCGCGCTCCGCGATGCCCTGAAGGCCGGCGTCATCAAGGGTGCTGGCATTGACGTCTGGGAGCACGAGCCCGAGCTTACACCTGGTTTGGCTGAACTTGAAAATATTATCCTGACGCCCCACACCGCCTCGGCCACCGAAGAGACGCGCCAGAAGATGGGGGAACTGGCGGCAAAAAATATCATCGAGGCCTTGGAAGGCCGGCAACCGCCGAATGCCGTAAGCTCTTGACGAGGTACGAGTAGTTTGATATAGTTATTTTCACGCAGTTCCCCATTCACCCACAACAAGGAGGAAAGGCATGCGTGTTCTTTTGCTGGTGGATGATCCACTGTTAGAGGGGATTTTGACGAGGTCCCTCAGCCATCTGCCGGGAGTTCATGTCGGAAACGCAGGTAGCATTCTCCATCAATCGATTCCAAGCATCTTACGGGCGGGTGAACCGGCCATCGTCATCGTGGACGATAGACTGGATTTGGCACTCCAGCAGCCTGAGCGCATGACTGAGCTCATCGCCGAGCTCCGCCGTTCTGCGCCAAGAACCAGAGTCCGAATGCAGATCTGGGTGCTGGGGAGCTATGCCGGTTGCTTCAGCGCTACGGCGGATTACACTGGCGCTGGCGCAGATCGCGTGATTGACAAGCGATCCGTCATCCGCCTGGAGGAGCTCGGGAAGTTGGTGACTGACCATCGGGATTCCATCGTCCACACGCCACTCCCGGCCGGTCACGACATCGTCGTCTGAGGGGATGGAGAGATCCAGCCGGCTACCCGGCCGAGGCAGACGCTGCCTCGGCCTTTTTCTAGAATATCATCGAGGCATTGGAGGGGATAACGCCGCCGGATTTAGCCAGGGGCGACATTGACTAAATTTATTAATTGTAGTAATGTATAGTCAAAGTGCCCAAGGGTTAAAATTCAAAGGGAAAGGAGGCGTTCCATGGCCAAGAAAGTGAAGGTTGCCCGGAAAGTAAAGGTAGTCATCGATGGACTCACCCAAGGGGATTACGAGATCGGGCTTCAGCTCTCCCACCGGCGGCCGTTCCATCGAGGCGAGCTCCGAGAACTGGCGTACCGGGTCTACCCGGTCTCGTACTCGGTGGTCCGGCATATCGGTCTTGCCGAGCGAAATGCCGCCGATCAGATCTTTGAGCGGATTCTCCGCGCCGTGCGCTGCGCCATCTAATTCGCGTCAGCCGTCGCCGTACGCCGGGTCGCCAGACCCGGCTTTCTCTTCTTTTGAAACCGTGTTACCATACATCCTATGCCCGAAATTTCCGCAAAACCGCGCACGGAACTCGGCAAAAAGACAAATTCCCTCCGCCGCCGGGGAGTGTTGCCTGCAATTCTTTACGGCCACGGTGTTGAATCTACGCCCTTGGCAGTCCCCAAAAAGGAATTTAAAAAGGTGTTGCGGGAGGCCGGTGAAACGAGCCTGGTAACCGTACAGGTGGCTGGCGGGAAACGCTACGACGTACTCATTCACGACGTTGCCAAGGACCCATTGACCCTTGAGCCCATCCACGCCGATTTCTACGCCGTCAAGATGGATAAGCCCATTGAGGCCAAGGTGCCGCTGGCCTTTAGTGGCGAGTCGCCGGCGGTGAAAAACGAGGGCGGCATCCTGGTGAAGGTCCTGCACGAACTTGAAGTTAAGGCGCTGCCCAAGGACTTGCCCCATGAGATCCCTGTTGACATCACCCGGTTGAGGAACATCGGAGACAAAATTCATGTAGGAGATTTCGTCCTGCCGGCCGGAGTTACGCCCATGATTCCCGGCATGGAAGTGGTGGTTCTCGTCGAGCCGCCGCGCTCCGAGGTCGAGCTGGAGGAGCTCAAAAAAGCCGAAGCTCCGGCCCCCACGGCTGACGTGAAGACCGAACGCGAGGCGAAGGTCGAGGCCAAGGCGGCCGAGGGCGGCGAGGAGGAAGCGACCGAGGAGAAATAACGCATCCGCGCCGCACGCGGCGAGGCCTGCCTGCCGGCAGGCAGGTATTTGGAGGCGGTAATGAGGCGATCTCTCTATGTGGATCCGGACGACCATCCAGCGCGATCGGAGTATAACTCCATCGAATGGCGCGTTCGCGCTTGTGTCGCTGGCGATGCTGGTGTTGGCTCTTGCCGCCTCGGCTCAGGAGAGTTCCTCACCGCGCGATTCTTTACAGCGCCAGATCGAAGCCCTCGAACGGGAAGCGCAGGATCTCGATCGCCAGATTGCCGAAACCCAGGAGGCGGCGCGGACCCTTGCGCGCCAAATTAAGCTCTTCAACGACGAGATCCGGCGGCGCGAGCTTGAAATCCGGCGGCTCACGCTCGCCGCCCGCCAGGCCGAGCTTGATATCCAAGTGAAAGTCGTATCGATCGGAGAACTGAGCCGGCGCATTGAAAAAAATCGCGCCATTCTTTCGCGGAATATCCAGCGCCTCTACGAGTACGACCGGGAGCATATGCTCGTGGTGCTCGTTAAGCACGAGACCATTGCAGAGTTTTTCTCGGCGCTCGATAACATCCGCGGCCTCCAGGCCCAGGTCGGCGAGCTCGTCACCGAGCTCCGAGATACGAAGCAACAGTTTGAGAAGGAAAAGGAGGAGCTCGAGGACTTCCGCGCCGAGCAACTGTCCCTGAAGGCCTTGGCCGAAGTGGGACGCCGCGCGGTGCAGGAGACGAAATTGGAGAAGGACCGGCTGCTCGGGCTCACCAAGGGCAAGGAGGCGGCTTTCCAACAGCTCCTGGCCCAAAAGAAGCGCGATATCACCGCGCTGAAGACCCAGCTCTTCTATTTGGAAAAGACCGGCATCCGCGCCGAGGACGCCCTGAAATTTGCGGAGCTTGCCGCCAAGCGCACCGGCATCCGGCCGGCGTTTCTGCTCGCGCTCCTGGAAGTGGAGACGGGTAAGCAGTTTGAGGGCGGAGTGATTTCCGCGGGTACGTACTTGGGTACCGGCAATTGGAAGACGGATATGTACGATTGCTACGTGCGCTTGGGGCGCCGTGCAGCCGCAGAAGCCCAGAAGAACGCCTTCTTTGCGATCACGTCGAAACTAAACCTCGATCCTGACCAGATGCCGGTCTCGCGCCGGCCTTCCTACGGCTGCGGCGGGGCCATGGGCCCGGCGCAATTCATCCCGACGACCTGGCTCCTTTTTGAATCGAAGACGGCCTCGCTCACCGGCCATAACCCGCCGAGTCCGTGGAACATTGAGGATGCCTTTACCGCCTCGGCGATCTTCCTCGCTGAGGCCGGGGCGCGCGCTCAAACGCGGGCGGGCGAATTGCAGGCCGCGCGCACCTACATCAGCGGCAAGTCGTCCTGCCCGGCGTCGGGTTCGGCGCGCTATGCCTGCCTGGCCTACGCCAATCGCGTGGTGTCGCTGGCGGAGGATATTGATCGGGTCATATGATGCCAATCTGCGAATTCTATGCCAATCCGGCGAATTGCGAATACGAAATCGTGCTATTCGTAATTAGTGTGGTTATGGTTCGGCATAGTTCGCCACAGGGATTGGCATGCCATTCGCATATGGGCATCACAGAGGATGATCAAGGCGGTGTTTTTTGATGTCGGCGGGGTGTTGATAACCGCAGGCGGCACAAAGTCTCGCATTGCTGCGGCAAGGGTTCTCGGTGTATCCTTATCGGAGTTGTCGCCATCGTGGGAGCTACTCATCGAAAAAGTGGCAGAGGGGAGAATATCGGAGCGAGAGTTTTGGCGGAAGATTGCAGCGACGCATCTGTTACCCCGGAATAAGCTACATCTCCTTGTTAGGATTTTCTCACTCCGGAGGCCTCGATTGAAGCGACGGGTGAAAGTGATCGCAGAAAAATTGGCGGCAAATGGATACACCGTCGGCATTCTCTCTGACGTGGTTCCGACCCACGCGAAACTGTTGCAACGAATCGGAACCTACGATGGCTTCCGGCCGGTACTCCTGTCCTGCAGGATAGGAGCGATTAAAATGAAGCCGCGCGCGTTTCGGATCGCCGCACGGAGCGCTGGCGTGAAATTTGCCGAGATGGCATTTTTTGACGACCACGAAGCGAACGTTGCAGTTGCAAGGCGGCTCGGCATCAAGGCGTTCGTGTACAAAAACCCAACGCAACTCGTGTGTCAGCTCAGGCGGTATGGTGTTAAAATTTAGATGGGACAAAACCTTACGATCGTATTATTTTGTCCCACCAGTATTTCTTGGCTGCAGAGTTAGCGTCCCTGCGATTCACCAAACGCATCTACGATCGGATCGAGGTTTCCGGCGAGCACTGATTCAATGTTGTGCCACGATTTTTTGATGCGGTGGTCCGTAATCCGATCTTGGGGGAAGTTGTAGGTGCGGATTTTCTCGGCGCGCTCGGCTGATCCGATCTGTTCGCGGCGCGAGGCCGCGGTTTTGGCCTGGCCGGCTTCACGTCGGGCGGCAAGGAGCTTTGTCCGCAAGAGCATCATGGCCTGCTCGCGGTTTTTCTGCTGGGAGCGCGACTCCTGGGATGCCACCACGAGCCCGGAGGGCAAGTGCGAGATTCGTACCGCGGTTTCCACCTTGTTCACGTTCTGGCCGCCCGGGCCCGAGGAACGGAAGAATTCGATTTGTATGTCCTGGGGTTTGATTTCGATATCTGATTCCTTGGCTTCGGGCAGTACGGCCACCGAGGCCGTGGAGGTGTGGATGCGTCCGACCTTCTCGGTGTCCGGGATCCGCTGTACGCGGTGAACCCCGGCCTCGCGCTGGAGCAGGCGGAAGGCGGACCCACCGGAAATTTCGAAGATGGCCTCTTTATACCCGCCGAGCGCTGTGGGGTGCGAATCAATGAGCGTGACCTCCCAGCCGCGGCGCTTGGCGTAGGCGGCGTACATCTTGAAGAGTTCGCCGGCAAAGAGCGCGGCTTCTTCGCCGCCGGTGCCGGCCCGGATTTCGATGATGAGCCGGTAAGGATCGCTGCCGCTCGCCATGGATTGCGCCTCGCCGGCGAGTTCTTTTTCAATACGGCCGAGCTCGATCGCGAGCGCCTTCACGCGCGGGCCATCGCGAAGAATCTCAGGATCGCTGAGTTTCTGTTCCAACTCCGCCTTTCTCTTTTTTAGATCGGTCAGTTCAAGTTCCATGCCTTGGTACCGTAGCTATCAAGCGCTGAAAGTCCGCTGATGGAGTTCGCCCAAATAACGCTGAACGTCGTTGCCGAAAATCAGCGCTCTACTCGCGCGTACCCATCAGCGTACGATCAGCGGCTACGGCCTTTTCTTGGCCAGGCGCTGACGGAATTTCTCCACCCGGCCGGCGGTGTCCACGATCTTGGAGCCGCCGACGTAGAAGGGGTGGCATTGAGAACAAATTTCAACTTCAATCCGCTCCTTGGTGGAGCCGACGGTGAAGCTATTGCCGCAGGCACAGCTGATCTTGGCCTGGGGGTAGTAGGGCGGATGGATGTCCTTCTTCATATCGCGCTTCGCGCTATGTGATGCCAATAATGCGAATGGCATGCCAATCTACAAATTGCGAATCGGATTCGCATATTCGCCAGATTGGTATAAGATTCGTAGATTAGCATCATAGTATCATGGTTGCGCCCCTAAGCGCAAGGTGCTATGCTAAAGGGTATGACCACCATGGTGAATGAAAATGTAAATTCCGTTCCGGTGGGCGCGGATCCCGAGATCGAGGCCATGGCCGAGGCCGGAGCCCACCTCGGGCATGCCCGCTCCCGGCGCCACCCGCGGATGGCGCCCTACCTCTGGGGCGTCCGCGCGAACATCGAAATCATTGATCTCACGAAGACCAAGGAAAAGCTCGGAGCCGCCTTGGCATTCCTGAAATCATCGGCCGAGGAGCGAAAGCTCTTCCTCTTTGTCGGTACGCGGCCATCGGCCAAAGACATTGTCCGGGACACCGCCCAGGAGCTCGGCTACCCCTACGTGATTCAGCGCTGGATCGGCGGCACCCTCACCAATTTCAAGGTGATCCGGAAGCGCGTTGAAACCCTCGAGGCGCTGGAGCAGGAACGGGCCAGCGGCGGCTTTGAGAAGTACACCAAAAAAGAACGGCTGAAGAAAGACGAGGAGATGCGCCGGCTGGTCGGGAACTTCGACGGCCTGCGGCGGCTCACCAAACTGCCTGATGTTATGATCGTCGTGGATATTTCCCATGACGATCTTGCCCTCCGGGAGGCCCGGCGGGTCAGGATTCCGATGGTGGCCCTCGCCGACACCAACACTGATCCCGAGAGCGTGACCTATGCCATCCCTTCCAACGATGATGCCAGGCCGGCCATCGCCTATATGCTGGGACGGATGAAGGCCTCCATTCAGGAGGGCTTGGCTGCGGCGGAAGCCGTCCGCGCCGCAGCCGTCTTGACGGAAGCCGCCGAACGCCAGGAATCGCCGGCCAACCATGATTGATCAGATTAAGCGGCTCCGGGAAGAAACCGGCGCATCCATCGGCGAGATTCGCTCGGCCCTGGCCGAGAGCCGCGGAGACACGGACCGGGCGCGGGAGCTCCTTGCAAAGAAGCTCGGGGCCATGGCCGAGAAAAAGGCCGGCCGCGAGGTGCGTTCGGGCGTGGTGGACGCCTACGTCCATTCCAACGGCAAGATCGGCGCCATGGTGGAGCTTTTGTGCGAAACGGATTTCGTGGCCCGGAATTCGGAGTTCCGGAAACTCGCGCATGACCTGGCCATGCACATCGCGGCCATGGCCCCGGCGCACGGGGAGGAGCTCGCGGGGCAGGATTCGATCCACCAGCCCGGCAAGCCGATCGGCGAGATCATCCGCGAGGCCATCGGCAGGTTCGGCGAGAATATCAAGGTCGGGAATTTCGTCCGATTCGAACTCTGAATAACCGCTGAATGCACGCTGATGAGTACGCTGAAGCGTCGCGGAAAGGATCAGCGTCCGATCAGCTCCCGTTTAGTGTAAGATCAGCTTCTCGTACCGGCTATGATAGAATTGATACTCGTTGGCATACTCCTGCTCTCGGGTGGGTATGCAACACGTCTGGTGTGGCGGAAAGTCCCGCTCCTTTTGCAAATCCCGCCGCAGCTGATCGAGGAGAGCTTTGTCACCCGGCCCTCGTACCTGAAAACATACCTCGGGCTGGTCGTGGAATTTTTCCGGAGCGGACGCCACCGCGAACTCTACTACGCGGGTTTAGTGCGGCTGCTGCACGGAGTGCGCCTGTGGCTGCTGCGATGCGAACGGATGGTCTTTCGCATGCTGGAAGCGCTCCAAGCCCGGGGCCGCGAACTCTCGGCCACCGAAGAACGCTACTGGGGCGAGCTGAAAACATGGAAGCAGGACGCGAAGCTGAACGGGGGAAACTCGCTGCCGGATACGGTCCTCAATCCCGAGCCGCCGCCGGAGGTCAAGGCCAAAGAAATCCGGCGCAACGGCAATACGCCAGGGTAGCCCCGACGCTCCGTCAATCAGTCGGAGGTCGGGGCTCAATGGCAGAGTCCTCGATGTTGTAACAAAATTTGCCGGTATAGCTCAGTGGTTAGAGCACCTGTTTTGCCTGCCCGCCATCGCCTAAGCCTGGGTAGCTCAGTGGAAGAGCAACTGTTTTGTAAACAGTAGGTCGTGGGTTCGAATCCCTCCCCAGGCTCTCGGGCTCAGGCGTAGGCAGGCGGGTAAACAGGGTTGTCGGGGGTTCGATTCCCTCTACCGGCTTAGGGCAAATGTTGACAAAATCAGGATAAACCGTTGGTCAGGGGTTCGGATTCTTGAGAAATTTTTGGGTAGGTAGACCCGTAGGGAGCGGGGTTTGGCTGTAAACCAAATGGCCTCACGGCCCCTGTGAGTTCGACTCTCACCCTGCCCATAAACAAATTGCATCGGTTCTTTACGAATCGATGCAATTTGATTAAGAGGATGGTGAGAGGGTGAGAGTCGAGCTCGAGAAGGGGGTCGGGGAAACGGGAGTTTCCCCGTGGTGGAAGTATTGAAACCGCAAGGTTTCAAGGAGCGGTGTTAGCGGAGTCCCGAGCCTGTCGAGGGACGACGCGTGCCGCGACGAGTTCTAGCGAAGCGGACTCTCACCCTGCCCACCGACAAACCGCACCGGCTTGCAAGCCGGTGCGGTTGCGGTCATGATTGCCGCGGAAGGAATTTATGGCGCAGAAGATTACCGAAGTAGCGGCCGCAATCATCTGCCGGGATGGAAAGTACCTGATAGCACGTCGTGGCCCTGATTACGGCGAGCAAGGGGTTGCCCGGCTTCAGAGCCATTTCTGTCGGCTTATCGGCGGGGAACCGCAACCCCGAGTGCCTGCAGATCTTCGGTGGGTGATGCCAGGGGAGCTCCCTACCTACGACTTTGCGCCGGCTGATATTCCCATTGCGGAGCGACTCATCGGTCAAAGAGGGGAGGCGACCTGAGATACAGGTCGCCGTTTTTATCCCCCTTCGCAGAAAACAGCGGGCGCGAGCCCGCGGATGAATGCGAGGAGGATACCCTTTCGTAGCTCCGAAGGAGCGAAGGAGAGTATGCTTCGGAAGGATTCCGCTCCGCGGTATCTAATGATTGAGAGATACGGTTGGCGTAAGCCCGCGGAGCTTCATGCGTGGATGCTAATGTGCACAACCTGTGAATTAAATATTGTTCTGAAATCAAGAAACGCCTGTAAAAAGGCGTTTTTTGATTTTTATATAGGCCAGTATTTGTTGGTCTGCGGGAATTGACCGAATGGAGCGCGGTGGCATATTATTACAGCGTAGTGGGGAATTGTGGATAAGTATGGGGATAACTATGGTTATCTGTGGATAACCATATGATGCCAATCCGATGCGAATGGAATGCCAATCTACCAATTGCGAATTCGCGATTCGCATCATTGGCATGGAATTCGTAGATTGGCATCGCATTTAGCATGCTTTTGGGCGAATACCAGCACACCATTGACGAAAAAGGCCGGATGGCCGTCCCCGCAAAGTTCCGCAAGACCCTTTCCGGCGGCGTGGTGGTGACCAAGGGCGCGGAAGGATGTCTTGACCTCTACCCCGTGGAGGAGTGGATCAAGCTCGCCGAGAAACTTGCCAAGTTGCCCATCAATCAGGCCGACGCCCGCGCGTTCTCACGGCTGCGCTTGGCCGGCGCCAGCCACGCCGACATTGACAGCCAGGGCCGGGTGTTGATCCCGGACTACCTGCGGAGCTACGCCGGCATTCAGGGCAAAGCGATCATCGTCGGCCTCTATAACCGCGCGGAAATCTGGGAGGAGGGCAAGTGGCAGCGCTACCGGGCCGAAATCGAAGAGAAGGGCGACGCCATTGCCGAGCGGTTGGGGGGTCTCGGCATCTGACGAGGCGCTAGGGATGAGGCACTAGAAATTTGAAAATCATCCCATCCGTTACTTAGTGCCTACCATCTAGTGCCTAGTGCCTCATGATTCACCAGCCGGTTCTTCTTAACGAAGTTCTGCATTATTTAAAACCAGAGCCGGGGAAGAACTACATTGATGCCACCGCAGACGGCGGCGGGCACGCCATAGCCATTGCCAAGGCCATCCGGCCCCTCGGCCTCGCTCGGGGTAAGCCCGCCTTCGCCAAGGCTTCCGCCGACGCTCCCTCCGCCGCTCAAGCTTCGGCGGGCAAGAAAGCTTTGGCGGACAGGTCGGCGGGCAAGCCGGGTAAGCTCCTGGCACTCGAGTGGGATGAGTCACTTTTCCCGGAGCTTCGGGAACGGCTCAAAAAAGCATGCGGCAGTTTCAGCAAAAATTGCGTATTGCGGCGAACGAACTATACCCGGGTCGAATCCCTCGTTCGCTCGTTGCGGTTCGGCCCGGTCATGGGCGCGCTCTTCGACCTTGGATTCTCTTCGTTCCATCTCGAGGCGTCCAGGCGCGGTTTCAGTTTCCAGCGCGACGAGATCCTCGATATGCGCTACAGCCGCAAGGACCTCGCCGAGACCGCCGCTGACATCCTTCGGCGCCGCGCGCAACCGGAGCTTGAGCGCATGTTGAAAGAGTTCGGCGAGGAACGTTTCGCTCGGGCCATCGCCCGGGAAATCGTCCGGGCGCGGCGCGAGCGCCCGATCCGGAAGACGGGCGAGCTGGCCGCCATTGTGGAGGGCGCCACGCCCGGCTGGTACCATCGCGGACGCATCCATTGCGCCACGCGCACCTTCCAAGCATTGCGGATCGCCGTGAACCGCGAATTTGAAAACATCCCCCAGGGTCTGGCCGGGGCGAGCCGGGTGCTCGCCCCGGGCGGGCGGATCGTGGTCATCGCGTTTCACTACCGCGAGGATGCCCTGGTAAAGCAATTCTTCCGCCAGCCCGAGATCCGAAGCCGGTTTACGCCGCTGACGGAAAAGCCCGTCCGGGCCGAGGCCGATGAAATCGCCCGGAATCCGAGGGCGCGGTCCGCCCTCCTCCGGGCCTATCAAAAAATTACTGTTTGTCCGCCCGACTGGCGGTGACAAACAGTAATCCTGAGTCCCGCTGAAAGCGGGACGAAGGAACTCGCCAACCTTCTCCATGAGCGCGCCCAAGAACATGATCGCCGCACCCTGGAACCGCACCGCACCTGCCGCGGCGGTCTTGGCCTTGCCGCGGATGCGGGCGTTGGCGTGGTCCTTGGGCGACCGCTTCGGCCGGCGGCTCGGGGCGGGTGCGCTCATCATCGGCATTGTCTCAGGCATTGCCTACGTGGTCGCGGTAAACGCAATCTTGATCCACGGCGAGGCCATGAAGCGCGAAGGGAAGACCTTGGCAGCGCTGGAGCAGGAATACGCGGTCTTGCAGATCGAGCTCCTCGGCCGCCAGTCCCCGGCGTGGCTTTCCCTACAGGCCCGGACCCAGGGCATGGTTGTTGTCGAGGGTCTCCGCTACCTTACCCGGCATCAATCCGTGGCCCTCTCCCGGTAGCGGCTGGCTATTGGCATACCCGGTAGTGAAACTTCGAACGGGGCGGCCTATCCGTTCGTGTTGCCTACCAAAGAAGAGTTTCTCTCCCTTCCCGAGCGGCGGGTAGACGGCCGGGGCCGCCCCAACAGGCCCCTCACCAGGGCAGAGTAGCTTCAAAAAGTTGCTTCGCATTCGGGCGAATTCATTCTCTCTTGTTTGTTTGAAGTTCTACTACCGGGCATACCCGGGGCTTCTCACGTGGTTTACCTCCGGCTTCACCAGTCCTTTCACGCGCGCCTCACGGTCCTGGTGCTCTTTTTCCTGGTGGTCCTCGCGGCGATCCTCGGCCGCGTTTTTTCTTTGGCCATCGTTGAACATCGAACCTTCGTGCTCGCGGCCGAACGGCAGCAACAGTTCTCCGAGATCCTGCCCTCTCGCCGCGGCATGATCTACGGCCAGGATCGCTCCGGTGCGCTCGTACCCCTGGCGCTGCAAAAATCATTCTCCACCCTGGTCGCCGTTCCGAAAGACGTCGCCGATCCCGGCCTCGCCGCTAAGGTTCTGGCCGAGCTCTTGCCTGTGCCGGAGGCCGAGCTCCTGGCCAAACTTTCCAAGCGCGATGATCCCTATGAGATCCTGGCCCGCAAGCTGGATGACGCGGCCGCCGAGAAGATTCGCGCCCTTGGCCTGAAAGGGATTACCCTGGGGGAGGAGACGCGCCGGGTCTACCCCCAAGGCGCCCTGGCATCATCGCTCCTCGGTTTCGTGAGCTACGCCTCGGGCGAGGAGCGGGGCGAGTACGGCATTGAGAAGCAGTACGAAACCCACCTCAAAGGCGAGCGGGGGTTTTTCGCCGGCGAGCGCGATGCCGCCGGCTTCTGGGTGGCCATCGGCAAGCGCATCCTCGATCCGCCGGAAAACGGCGATGCGGTCGTCCTGAGCATTGATCCCAATATCCAGTTCCGCGCCGAGGACGTGCTCGAGCGCCTGATTGAGCGTTGGGGTGCGGAGTCCGGAGCGGCGCTGGTCGTGGAGCCGGCGACCGGTCGCATCCGCGCCTTTGCCTCGCGACCGACCTTCGACCCCAACGAGTATTCAAAGGTGAAGGACTACTCGCGGTTCCGGGCGCCGCTGGTGGATGCGCAGTTTGAGCTCGGCTCGGCCTTTAAGCCCATCACCATGGCCGGGGGTTTAAATGAGGGCGTGGTCACCGCCTCGACAACCTATCAGGATCCGGGCATGATTGCCTTTCGCGGTTTCACCATTTCCAACTTTGATGGGCGCTCCCACGGCGTGCAGACCATGACCCAGGTGCTGGAGAAGTCGCTGAACACCGGCGCGGTCTTCGTGGCCCAGCGCCTCGGCCAGGAGCGGTTTCTTGAATACCTCAAGCGCTTCGGCTTCGGCGCGCCCACCGGCGTTGATTTTCCCGGCGAGATTTCGGGCGATATCTCCAACCTCGCCTCCGGCCGCGACGTGGATTACGCCACGGCTTCCTTCGGGCAGGGGATCGCCATAACCCCGCTCCAACTGGCTCAAGCCATCGGCGCCGTCGCCAACAAGGGAACGCTGATGCGACCGTCTGTCGTGGAAAAGATTATTGATGATTCCGGGAACGAAGAGATTCGCAAGCCCGTTGCCGTCGGCCAAGTCATCCGGCCGGAAACGGCCGAGACCCTGACCAAGATGCTGGTCTCGGTGGTGCGGAACGGCTTTGATCGCGGCGGGGTCAAGGGCTACTTCGTGGCCGGCAAGACCGGCACGGCCCAGATTCCGCGGCAGGACGGCCGCGGGTATTCGGATCAATTTATCCACACCATCGTCGGCTACGCCCCGGCCTTTGACCCGAAGTTTTTGATTCTCCTCCAGCTGAATAAGCCCACGGGCAACCGCTTTGCCGCCAACACCCTTTCCCCGGCCTTCCGCGAGCTGGCCGAGTTTATGCTCAACTACTATGAGGTCCCGCCGGATGAACCCCAGAATCTAGAATCTAGAAACTAGAGTGTAGAATTTGGCGGGCGCATTATAGGTTTCGTCTTCTAGATTCTAGATTCTGAATTCTAAATTCTCGTGAAGCCCATACTACAAGGTATCCTTGTGTTCCTGGCACGAGCTACGCTCCGGCGCTACCGACCGATGATCGTTGGCATCACCGGGTCGGTTGGCAAGACCTCCACGAAGGAGGCGGTCTTTGCCGTGCTCTCGGCGAAGTACCGGGTCAGGCGCTCAGAGAAGAACTACAATACCGAAATCGGCGTTCCGCTCACCATCCTCGGCATTCCACACCACGGTCGCAATGTCTTCAAGTGGTTTTCCGCGTTGTTCCGCGTAGCATTCCGCGTCTTATTCCTCGTGGACGAGTATCCGGAGATACTCGTCCTGGAGATGGGTGCCGATCGTCCCGGCGACATCGCCTACCTCGTCAAGCTCGCCCCGCCGTTCGTCGGTGTGGTCACGGCCATCGGCGAGATTCCGGTGCACGTGGAGTTTTTCGCCGGGCCGAGGGAGCTCGCGCTCGAGAAATCAAAACTCATCGCCGCCCTGCCGCCGGAAGGGTATGCGGTGCTCAACCACGATGATGCCGCCATCCTGGAAATCAAAGGCCAGACACGAGCCCATGTTTTCTCGTATGGGTTTGAAGCCGATGCCATGATGAGAATCATGAATCATGAATCGCGAATCAGGGAACAAGACGGGAGGGTTGTTGGCGCCGGTACCGATGTTACCCTCGCGCACGGCGGCAAGATCATTGTGGCTCATCTCCAAAACTCATTTGGCAAGCCGCAGGCCTATGCCGCGGCCGCCGCGGCCGCGGTGGGGCTCGTCCTAAACATGAGCATGCCGGAAATTGCCGCTGCGCTTGGGCGCTACGAATCGCCGCCCGGCCGCCTGAAGCTCCTCCGCGGCAACAAAGGGGCGCTCATCCTCGACGACACCTATAACGCCTCGACGGCTTCCACCCGCGCCGGCCTGGAGGTCTTGCGCGAGTTTCCGGCTACGCGCCGCATTGCCGTGCTCGGCGACATGCTCGAGCTCGGGAAGTACACCGAGGCCGCCCACCGCGCCGTGGGCGATGCGGTGGCCAAGGCGGCGGATCTTTTCATTGCGGTGGGGGAGCGGATGAAGTGTGCGCTCGACGAGGCCGCCCATGGCCGCATGGAAAACCGCCGCCAGCTCCCCGCGGCGGCATGCCTATGGTTTCGAGAAAGCCGCGCGGCCGGCCGGAAGCTTGATAATCTCCTCCGGCCAGGTGACGTGGTGCTCGTCAAGGGCTCGCAGAGCATGCGCATGGAGCGGGTGGTGGAGGAAATCATGGCCGAGCCGCAACGGGCTAAGGAACTATTGGTACGCCAAGATTTGGAATGGCTAGGTCGACCGTAATCTAACATAAGGTTTACTGCCCGATCGGACAGTAAACCTTATGCGCATTTTTGTCGTTTGGTTTGAGAGCTTTTCCGTTCGAGGACTCTCTGTTATACTCTGGCCGTTGGCCCTATCGCCCCGCACTAAAATTGCTTCGCGATTTAGTACGGGGTAAATCGAGAGGCCTAGGACGTCAGATTCTTTCGGTCGCCTAAATTTTGCCCCGATCGTCTAGTGGTCAGGACGCCAGGTTCTCATCCTGGTAACCGGAGTTCGATTCTCCGTCGGGGCGTATGGATACCGAAATCGAAGCGAAGTTTTTAGGTATTGATCCGAAGGCATTGCGCGAGAAGCTCCGCGCCGAGGGCGCGGAGCCCATCCACTCGGAGCGCTTCATGCGGCGGAAGAATTTTGATTACCTCGATAAGCGTCTGGAAAAGGTTGGCGGCTGGGTACGGGTGCGCGATGAGGTAGATCGGAAAACGCTAAGTTACAAACAGGTGAACGACCGGACGCTTCATGGCACCCAGGAGGTCACCGTTACGGTACTCGACTTCGAGTACACATACCGTTTCCTCATGGCGATTGGCCTAGTCGAGAAAGCCGTACAAGAGACCAGGCGGGAAAAGTGGATACTCGGCAGTGTAGAGGTGACCATTGATACCTGGCCGTGGATCCCGACGTTCGTGGAGGTTGAGGGCGCAAGCGAAGCAGAGGTGCGGGATGCGGCCGAGAAGCTCGGCTTCGATTGGAGCTCAGCCCTCCACGGGAGCGTTGAGATTGCCTACCAGCGGTATTTCGATGTAACCGAGGAGGAAATTTATAATTGTCCCCGCGTGATTTTTGGTCCAGTTCCCGAGCGGTTTGAATCCAGGCGGCGGCGGTAAACGACCATGCGGCGGGTACTCGCTCAGTGTTTTTTCAACCGCCCCACCCTCCGTGTGGCTCGCGAGCTCGTTGGTAAGTATCTCGTGCGGAGGACTGGAAAACGCGTAATCGCTAGGATGATCACCGAGGTCGAGGCCTATCACGGCTTCCACGATCGCGCCTCGCACGCCAGCCGCGGCATGACACCCCGCAACCGCGTGATGTTCGGGAAGCCCGGATACTGGTATGTGTATTTCACCTATGGCATGCACTGGATGTTGAACATTGTGACTGAACGCGAAGGGTATCCGGCCGCAGTTCTCATCCGCGGGGTCCAAGGCGTTTCCGGTCCTGGCCGGGTGACGAAGTTCTTTAGGGTCGGCAAGGGTCTTAATGGGAAACCGGCCGCGCGCAAGACCGGTCTTTGGATTGAGGACCGGGGTAGGCGCGTTCCGCCGCGGATGATCCGGCGCGCCCCCAGAATCGGCGTCGAGTACGCCGGCCCGTGGAAATCGAAATTATGGAGGTTTTTTCTCTCTCCGCCAACCGCCTGAATAGGCCAAAGCAGTTCTGTTTGCTCGCGCTCGCCCTTGGGCTCTGGGCGTTTTTCGTCTATGTGCGATGGTTCGCCACGCGGGCGGAACTCCTCTTTATCAGCGCGACGGAGATTGATCTCTTGGCCCATGTGGCCGGCGGAGTATTCCTCGCCGGCGTATTCGAGTGGTGGGGGCGGCGGCCGAAGCTGGCTATACTCCTCGTGCTCGTTGCCGGTATTGCCGCCGGTTGGGAACTCATCGAGCTATTCTTTGACCCGGCCATGCAGTTCTTCTACGCCAATGCCTATGACCTCTGGCTGCTCGATTCCATCGGCGATGTGTGGGGGGCCTTTCTCGGGAGCTACGGGTATTGGGTGTTCCTCCGCAACCGCAGATCAACGCTGATAGCTACGCAGATTCACGCAGATCACCATACGCGCAATCCGCGTTGATCAGCGTTTTATCTGCGCCTATCCGCGCTAGGGGAGGAAGCCGATTTTCTCTTTGACTTCGGCCAGGGTCTGATTGGCAATGGCCGCGGCGTTTTGGCTGCCTTGGCGAAGAATAGCCACGACCGTTTTTTCGTCCTTCTTGAGGTCGGCAAATTTTTCCTGCAGCGGCCGAAGCCCTTCCACCACGGCCTCGGCAAGATCGGCCTTGAATGGCTCGTAGCCCTGGCTGGCGTAGGTCGCTTCGAGTTCCCGTACCGGCTTTCCGGAAAATTCGGAGAAAATCACGAGCAGGTTCGAAA
This sequence comes from uncultured Candidatus Saccharibacteria bacterium, assembly GCA_964373495.1. Taxonomy (GTDB): domain Bacteria; phylum Patescibacteriota; class Minisyncoccia; order Sungbacterales; family SURF-37; genus JACQMJ01. The sequence continues at coordinate 24,619 of CAYJUW010000003.1, forward strand.
CGGCCGGCTTTTGCTCCGGGTCGTATGTAATTTCCGTGCCTGAATCGGTCACCGCCGCTTTGATTTTATTGCGGATGGCATCCGGGGGATCAGTGAGCAGGATGTAGCCGCGGTCGCTCTCGCCTGATTTCGACATTTTTTTTGTAGGATCATCGAGGGACATGATGCGTGCGCTTTCTTTCTGGAGCATGGCCTCGGGCACGGTGAAGGTCTTGCCGTAGCGGTTATTGAAGCGCTCGGCAATGGAGCGGGCGAGCTCCACGTGTTGAACCTGGTCCTCGCCCACCGGCACCAGATTGGTCTGGTAGAGGAGGATGTCGGCGGCCATGAGCACGGGGTAGTTCAAGAGGCCGGCCATGACGCCCTGCTTGGCGCCGATATCGCGGCTCTTCTCCTTGAATTGGGTCATCCGCTCAAGCTCGCCCAATGGCGTCATGGTGCCCAAAATCCAGGCAAGCTCGGCATGCGCCGGCACGTGCGACTGCACCATGAAGGTAACCCGCTTCGGGTCCAGGCCGGCCGCAAGGTAGATCATGGCCGCCTCGAGCGCGTACTGCCGGAGCTTTTCCGGCTCATGCGGCGTGGTGATGGCGTGCTCGTCCATGATGCCGAAAACAACCTCGTGGCCATCCTGGAGTTTCACCCACTGTTTGATGGCCCCCAAGTAATTTCCGATATGGAGATCACCCGAGGGCCGGATGCCGGAGAAGATGCGTTTGTTGGCGGCCATAGCGTTTGCTATACTATATCCGCGTTGAGAATCGCCAGCGGGGAGGTGGGGCAAGTATGGAGGTCTGGCGGATTGTTCTTATCGTGGTGTTTGGCTGGCTTTTGTGCGGAGCTCTTTCCATCGTTATTCCCCAGTGTTCAAGCCGTCTGCGTAAAAAGCTCATTCGCGTGAGCCAGCGGGACATCGAGTGGGCTACCGATCGCTATGCACGCCTCCGGGACTACTCGCGGCTGCAGGCGCGTCACCTCATCGGTGTGGATCGGATGAGCGACAGCGATCACCTGTACCGCATCTACGCCATGCTGTTGATCTCCGGGCTCTCGGCGTATGTGATTTTGTGGACTATTCACCGAAAGCCGTTACCCGAGAGATCTCCCTCCGGCAAGCCATAATGCGCTTGGCCGGATTTTCATTATACCGCAATAACAACGGGGAGAACCATAGGGCGTCGCTCTGTTTTCGTGAACAAGTACTGCCCGATGCGGTCGCGAAGGTTGTCGCGGATGTATTGCGGGTTCAGCGTTTCCTCGCCGGTCGCGCTCTTCTCGATGACCTCGCGGATTTTCTCGCGCACATCGGCCAGGAGTTCCTGGTTCTCCCGGAGGTAGACGAAGCCCCGCGAGATGATATCCGGCGAGCCGCGGAGCTTTCCCGACTGGCTGTCAATGACGGCGATGATGACGAACATGCCGTCCGAGGCCAGCGCCTCCCGGTCCCTCAGCACTACCTCGCCGATGTCGCCCACCCCGAGGCCGTCTACGAAAATATAGTTTGCCGGCACCCGCTCCTCGGTGAGGCGGCAGGAGCCGTCGCGGCATTCGATGATCTGGCCGTTGTCGGGGATGATGACCCGTTTGGGATCGAACCCGCCCTCCACCGCGGCCTTGGCGTGCATTTTCAGAAACGAGTGGTTGCCCTCGATGGGGATCAAATGGCGCGGCCGGACCCATTGCACCATCTGCTTCAGATCCTCGCGCTTGGCGTGCCCGCCGGCATGGATGTCGAGCATGCGGTAGTTGATGACCTCGGCCCCTTCGCGGTAGAGCTTGTCGGTCAGGCGCTGGACGGTGCGCTCGTTGCCGGGGATGACCGAGGAGGAGAAGACCACGGTGTCGCCCGGCTCAATGGAGAGGATGCGGTGCTCGCGGTTGGCCAGGCGCATGAGCACCGCCCGGCCCTCGCCCTGGGCGCCGGTGGCCAGGATTATGATGCGCTCCGGCGGGTAGCGCTTCACCTCTTCGAGCGGAACGATGGTCTTTGGATTGAAGTGCATATAGCCCAAATGCTTGGCAATCTCGATGTTTATTTTCATCGAGCGGCCGTCGATGGCCACCTTCTTCTTATATTTTTCGGCCAGCTGAATGATCTGGTCCAGGCGGCCGAGCAGCGAGGCGAAGGTGCCGATGATCAGGCGCCCCTTGGCGTCCTTAATGACCTCCTCGAGCTCGACCTTGATGTCGGACTCCGAGAACTGGTGGCCGGCCTCGCGGGCGTTGGTGGAGTCGGACATGAGGGCGAGCACATTTTTCTTGCCGAGGGCCTTGATCTTCTCGACCTCGGTGCGCCCGGCGATGTCGGACTTCAGGTCAATCTTGAAGTCGCCGGTGTGGACGATGATGCCGAGCGGCGTCGTTACGATGACGCCGACCGAGCCGGGGACGTTGTGCGAGACGCCGAAGAACTCGATCCTGAAGGCGCCGAGCGTGAGTGTGGTATCGTTCTTCACCACGTGGAGGTCGAGCTTTGTGCCGTAGTGCTTGTAGTCCTCCTGGCGCTTTTGGATGATGGCGCAGGTGATGTCCGTGGCGAAGAGGGGGATCTTCTCCCCGAGCTGGGGTATCACGTGGGGGATGGCCCCGATGTGGTCGTAGTGGGCGTGGGTGATGATGATACCGCGAATGTTTTTCTTTTTCGGCAGGAGGTAGGCGGTGTTGGGGATGATGTAGTCAATGCCCGGCATGTCCTCCTCCGGGAACTGCAGGCCCATGTCAATGACGATAATGTCGTCCCCGTATTCGAGGATGGTCATGTTCCGCCCCACCTCCTCGCAGCCGCCGATGGGGATGATGCGGAGGACGGGGCCGCGCGAATTCATGGAACGGAACACCAGCGGCAGGTCCTGGGCCCGCCGCCGCGCTTCAGTGCGTTGGTAGCTCTTCATATGTTCTCCGTGAAACGGAATCAGCCCGAACGGCACGCGAACCGGTTCGCGTGCGTTCCGGCGGTGATTCGAATAGCGCTATGCGCCGTTACGGATAATGGGTAGAGAAAATAATGCGACAGTGCCGGAGGAGGGATTCGAACCCTCATATCTTTCGATACACGGCTCTGAACCGTGCGCGTCTTCCAGTTTCGCCACTCCGGCGCAGGCATAGGCGGGCAGGCATTCCAGCCTGCCCCGCATTCAAACTTGTTTATAGTGCGGGGTTCCGCCACCTGCCCATACGCGAGAATTGCCGACGCTGCCGCCGCGCCGCACCCGTTATTGCGAGAGATTTGTAATGCATCCACTATACTACCCCCGGTAGCACCGGTCAACCCCGTTAGAGGTAATCCGCCGCAGGCGGATGCCGCCCGGCCAACCGGCCGGGCGAACCTCTCGCGGGGTCAAGGGTCAGAGAATGCGGTAGCAGTGCTCAATAGTCAGGATATCACGGAATTTTTCTGGTTCGTTCAAGAACTGCAAGTGCTCAAGATGCTGGACCAGGGCATAGAGCGGCTGGGAGCGGAGGAGCCCGAGCTCCGGCACCTCGGCCGGCCTGAGTTTCACGAGATCCGGCACACTCGTGTAGTGCGGATTTCGCTCAAACTCGATCGTCTCCGGCGTTGGGCCTTCCACGGCCCAGTACCCGCCGCCGCGGAGCGTCCGGTACGGTTCGTAGTCGTAGACGAACGCATCGCTGATCCAGTTGGCCATGACCAGCGGCTCGGCAAAGGCATTCACCGAGATATGCCCGAACCCCGGCAGCATGACGGCCTTTTCCCCGGGGCCGGCCTCGATGACATAGATTTCCTCGATGACGGCAGGATCGTTTCGGTTGGGTCGCTGTAGCAACCAATAGGCGCGTCCGGCAATCACCTCAAACACTTCGGGATACGTGAATCGTGTATCGGGCTTCAGGGGGTGGTAGTGCCCGGCGGTGCGGAAGAACTCGCGCCGCTCTCCGGCAAAATGCCCCGGCGGGATGACGGTGATGTCGTAGCGGAGGCGGCTGGCGCGGATGCGCTCCTCGTCGTCCGAGCGCGCCGCTTCCCGGTAGACGGTATAGATGGTTTCCTGATCGGCATGCGCTCCCGGCTCGCGGATGTACTCGCGCATTTCTTCCGCGCTCCGGGCGCTGGTCGTGCCCACGGCAACGCCCGCCGGCCAGTGGATGGCGTTGGCCGCCGGATCAAAGGCGATGGGCAGACCGGATTGGCGTTCCAGGGATATGAGCATGACGAACTGCGAATCGCAAAGCGCAAAGCGTTCACGAACGATTTGCGATTAGCGATTTGCGCTGGGCCGGTTCATTTGATGGCCCTCCGGGTGTCCGTGTACCACTGATTGATCCCATTGAACCGCTCCTCGGTCAGGGCCAGGGGGCCGATCTCAACGCCCCGGATGTCCCGGCGGATCACGTAGTAATGGAGCGGCCGGTAGAGGAAGATGGCCGCGGCATCGTCGCTGACGATCTTCTGGAATTCGCGGTACTGCTGCCGGCGCGCTTCCGGATCGCTCGTCCGGCGCGCCTCCTCGAGGAGCTGATCCGCGGCGCGGTTGGAGTAGAGGGCGATGTTCAGGCCCGGGTCCTTCAACTGCGAGGTGTGCCAGAAGGCGAAGGGGTCGGGATCGTGGCCAAAGACCTCGCCGAAGAGGAGGGCCTCGTAGGCCCGCGGGCGGATCATGGCCGCCTCAAGGTCTTTTAAGGGGAGAATGGAAACCTCGGTTTTCACGCCGATGGTCTGCCACATGCCGGCAATGCGGCGGGCGGCATCAGCCAGTTCCGGCGCATCCGAGGTGACCAGGCGGATGACGAGTTTGAGCGTTTTCCGATTGCGGCCCGTGCCCTCGGTGCGCTCGAGCGCGGCATCGGAGCTCGTGTCCGTCGTTTTCCAGCCGTCGCGTTCGAGGAGCTTGCGGGCTTGGTCCGGGTCATGGGGCAGGGCGGGGATGTCGTCGGCCGCGCCGAACGTTCCGGGGGGAATGGCCGCATTGACGAGCGATCCGCCGCCGGCCAGCGTCTCTGTAATCAGGGACTCGCGGTCAATGGCCATGGCCAGGGCCTGGCGCACCGGCCTGCGCCCCAGGGCCGGGTTGGCCGTGGCGTTGAAAAACACGCCAAAGAGCTTGGGCAGTGCGAGCTCGTGGATGTTGGTGTCCAGGCGTTCCAGCGTCTTTACGTGCGCCGTGGAGACAAAGGCAAAGGCGTCAATATCGTTCCGGCGGTAGGCGGCGACGAGCTGCGCCTCATCCGGGTAGAAGGAAAAGCGGATTTCCTCGAGGTAGGGCCCCGGGCCGTGGTAGGTGCGATTACGGGCGAGCTCGAGCGAAACAATGGTACCATCCTCGCGGCGGGTGAATTTTTTGAAGCGGTAGGGGCCGCTCCCGATGGGCTTCAGGTTGAGATCAGAAAGGATGGCCGCCTCGCGGGGGATCCTGCGCCAGAGGTGTTCGGGCACGATGCCGAGGGCGAGGTTTTCCATGAACGGCGCATAGGGCGCTCGGAGCGTAAAGCGGACCGTGGCCTCGTTCAGCTTCTCGGCGGTCACCCCGGTCCAGTTGAACCGCAGCGGGCTTGCGTACTCCGGATCCTGAATGGTTTTCACCGTGAAGAGGACGTCATCGGCGGTCAGCCGCTGGCCGTCGTGCCAGCGGAGGTCCGGCTTCAGGCGCACGGTGTAGGCCTTGCCGTCCGGGCTCACGGCCACGTCCTCGGCCAGGTCCATCACCGGGTTGCCGCCGGCATCGTAGCGGATGAGCTTGGAAAAGACGAGGTTGGTAAGATCGCGCTCGGTATCCGAAGAGGCGTAGAGGGGATTGATGAACCGCGGATCAGCGAGCGCCCCCTCGCGCAGCATCCCGCCGACGGCCGGCTTTTCCACGGTGATCCGATCTAGGAGGCGGTTGGAGAGGAAGCCGAGTAGAGCCAGGATAACGGTCAGGAGCACGAGAAGCCGAATTCGCTCCGGCCGGGAGAAGAGGCGGGGGAGGTAGAGCCAGTGATGGCGGGTCAGTTGCCGGATGGTCTTCCAGAACGGGAGGCCGGATTTTGCTTCCGGCGGCGGGACGGAGGAATCCGGTTGGGGAGTGCGGATTTCAGGAGGAGCCATTCGTTAGCGCGAGAGGATGATATTGAAGAGCGCCAATCCAAAGAAGATGATCGCAAGGACGATCGTGGCCGTGAAGATAATTTTTTCCAGGCCGCGTTTGGTGCGGTAGATGTTGCCCTCGCCGCCGAAAGTGGCCGAGAGCCCGGTACCGCGCTGCTGGAGCAAAATGGCGGCGACGAGAAGGGCGGAGATGACGATTTGGATAATGGGGAGGATCGCGTTCATAGGATGGCGTTCAGCACGCCGAGGAGGAGCGCCCCGAGGGCGAGCCCACGGAGTCCGAGCGTAACTTCGGAGAGGGCGATGTCGGCCGCAAAGAGCATTGCGGCATTCAGGAGCACGGACAGGAGGACGAAGGTGACGAGGGGGAGGAGCGCTCCGAGGGCTTTTAGGAGGGGGCGGAGCGCGCCGTTCACGATGGCCAGGGAGATTCCGCCGGCGATGAACCATTGGGCCTGCGGCCCGAGCGCGATGAGCTCTGGGGCAAGGATTGCCCGCGGGACTATTTCAAACGCCGGGATGTAATTGACGCTCATCCAAAGCGCGCCGATGTTGGCCGCGGCTTTGAGCAGCAATTTTCCGAGCACACGCACCTCCCTATTGTATCAGAGCGGCGCCACAAGGTCAAAACCCCCACACGGATCAGGGCCTAAAGCTGAGATTGAGTGAGGCGGCGTTTGAGCCCCCCGAGCGTACGACCAAAACGTTGAAGCATTTTCCCCGATGCTCAGCATTGTCTCTCGTTTTGTAAGCCGCGGAATTCACAAGCCCGAATGGCCTCCGGAAGCTTATTGGAAAGCTCTGTCCAGCCTGCTGTTCTGCAAGCCGCCTTCTGGGATTCGTGGTGTGGTCAATGTGAAAGGCAGACGTAGAACATAGGCCTTGGTTGGTGTGGGGTCAAAACGCTCCGTGGATTACGGTTTCGGCCGATGGAATGACGGCCTGGCCCTGAGCCGCTGAAGGACGAACACGCCCCGGCCGGAGACAGCCATCCGCGGCCGCCGTTTGCGCTCGCGGCGTTCGGATTTGGTTTTTCTGAGGTTGATGGTGCGGTTGATTGGGTGGCTCATGCCCGGTTATCTTCATTAATATTTTAACAACGATCGTGGGAAGAATGTGTATGATCGAATTCTTGCCTTTTTAACGTGCCGTACTCTCGCACGCTGAAAATGTGAACGTGCGGTCTCACGTTGAGCGCATCGATGAGTTCGAGGAAGTCATCCGGGAGGGGGCGCTCGGCGTGCCATACGCTCTTTTGCAACTGTCGGAAGCCGGCCGCAAGGAGTTCGAGGCGGATGGCATCGCGTTTCTTGCGCTCCCGCTCCGGTATGTCGAAGATCACCAGCCGTCGAATGCCATCGGCGCGAGGTAATGCCGGCGTTCGGATGACCGAAAGGACCTCTTTCCCGCGCTCAGTAATACGCCACCTCCCGCTGCGGGGAGTACCCCTTCGCCGTATGAGACCCTGTGTCCGCAGTCGGCAGAGAAGCGCCGAAAATGTTTCTCGGCGGAACTGATAGGCCGAGTCAAGACCGAGCAACGATCGCCACAGCCGCGCCTCTGGATACTTTGCCGGGAAGAAGCTGGAAATGGCTACCTCGCCAAATTCGCCGATTTTCTCAAGGATCAGGCGGCTGAGGGTTGCGTACGGGCGCGCCTTTGGTTTCGTGACTGGCTTACGAAAGGCCATACTTCTACATTCACATTTATTCAACGATCGTTGGATAAATGTTAATGAACTAAGGGAGTGGTCTCCCGTGGTCATATTACGCGCGCATGAAATACTTTTGGCGGAGTTTGCGGTGGTAGGCGCGGGCGAAGCGGTGCGATTCGTCGCGGATGCGCTGGAAGAGGTGGAGGAGGGCCGGATCCTGCTTTTTCAGCGGAATGGCGCGTCCCGCCGTCGTGTAGAGAATTTCCTCGCGTTTGGCCAAGGCCGTCACGAGCGTAGCTTCCAGCTTCCAACTTCCAGCTTCCAGCCTTGAACGCGCCTTGCGGGGTGTTGGTTGCTGGTGGCTGGTTGCTAGCGTCCGCAGGACGCTCAGTGCTGCGTTACGCTGCGGCTTGCCGCCGTCAATCACCATCATCTCCGGGTATGGCCACTCGGGGTGATTGAGCCGCCGGCGGATGACCTCTTTCAGCATGGCGACATCGTTTCCGCCGCCTGGCGGAGCCGGCGTTCTGATGCGGAACTTGCGGTATTGGCTCCTGTCCGGCTGGCCGTTAGAAATGACCACCATGGAGCCCGTGGCCTCCGTGCCGGAGATATTTGAAATGTCGTAGCCCTCGATGCGGCTGATTTCGCCTTTGGTTTTGAGTAGCGATTGCAGTTTGCCGAGCACGATCGGCCATGGATAGCGCGTTGTTTCCGGCGCATGCAACACCTGCCGGTGCCTAAACACATCCTCAAGCCCAAAGAGCGCATCCCGGAGCCGGCCGGCTTCCTCATAGCGCTCGCGTTTTACCGCTTCTTTCATTTCGCGCTTCAGCCGGCCCATAAGCCGCGTCCGTCCCCCCTCCAATATCGCCACAATGCTCCGGATGTTTTTCCGGTATTCGCGGCGTTGCGTGCTGGCAGCTGGCAGCTGGCGGCTGGAAGCTACGGCAGTGCAGCAATAGCCGAGGCACCTCCCAATCTCGCTATTGAGGCACGGCCGCTTGTGCGCCTGCGTGCAGGTGCAGTAGGGGAATACGCGGCGGAGGAGCTTCAGGGCCGCGCGGAGCGCTGATCCGGACGTGAAGGGACCAATATAACGAAAGCTCGAAGCACGAAATCCGAATTTCGAAACACGTTTGGAGTTTTGAATTTTGGATTTGTTTCGGATTTCGGATTTCGGATTTCGGATTTGTCGCGGTTGGTGAGTAACAAATATACGCGGAAACTCCTCGCGGCCAACCGCGACATAGAAGTAGCTCTTATCATCCCTCATCAGGAGGTTATATTTCGGGCGGTATTTTTTTATCAGCTCGGCCTCCTTGATGAGCGCCTCGACTTCGGATGCGGTCTCGATGGTTTTCAGGCGTGTGGCTTCTTGGAGCATTTTTTGGATTTTAATCGGCAACTGCGCGTTTTTCTGAAAATACGAAGCCAGGCGCTTTTTCAAGTTCGCGGCCTTGCCAATGTAGAGGGGTATCTTGTCACGCCGGAAGATGTAGACGCCTGCTGATATTGGGATTTTCTTTGGTTTTGTGAGCATTGGCTTATTTATTCTAGCATAACTTGTGCCTCTTGACAGCTAGATTTAAAAGGCGTATACTGTAAATACCGTGAAAAATTTAATTGTTTTGGCTCTTTGAGATTGGTTTTCGTGGTAGCGCCTCCTGGGGAAGGGGCAAAGAGTTTCTCTTCCGCATTTTGTTGTTTCTGTTTGTTTTGTGCGTAGAGCTGCTCTCGTCCGCGGCAATGGTGCCGAGGACACGCCCCTGAACCCCAACCCTTGCTACTCCCGGCGCGGGGGTAGGAGGTAGCCCGCTGGTGCGGGAAGGAGGTGCGCCATGGCCCTGACCAACCCCGCGGTCCCCCCGCGTTTCGAGCAGGACCTAATGCGCGGCCATACTGTTGTCCGCTATGCGGACGATAATGGCAGCGAAGGGGTCCTCCTACCCGCCTGGCTTGAGTACCGGCCATTCGTGGTAGGGCGCGGCGCCGACGGCCAGTACCTCGCTGTACCCCTACAGCGAGTATGCTCGGTCGAGGTCAACGATGAGACTTCACACTGGGATCCATCCCGGTGTGAAATGCTCGTCGTTGCCCACTGGCGACGCGCGCCGTGGGGTGAGCTCGTGCGGTTCATACCGCAGTAGCTCACGCGTGGGCCCGAAACCATTTGCCCCGGCAACGAGAGTTGCCGGGCTTTGCTTTTTCAGCGTCCAATCAGCGTACCCATCAGCGTTTGATCAGCTTCTACCGCCGAGATCTTGATTCCCCTTGACATTCAAGGTATCATTGATGGTCATGCCGGCTCCAGAATACACCCCGCACAAGGGCCACAGGCCCTCTGCGGGGCAAGTCAAAATCCGCCCCGTTAGAAGTTTCGGCATATCCCACCTTCATAGGAGCATTGCGGAATTTGAATACATATATGAGCCGATCCAATAGCCGGCAAACTTCTAACGGGGCAGGCGGGGCTCGCCCCATGGACGTGATCCGTATTCGCGGAGCCAGAGTCCACAATCTCCAAAACATCAACCTTGATATCCCGAAAGGCAAGCTCGTGGTGATTACCGGCGTGTCCGGCTCCGGGAAGTCCTCGCTGGCCTTTGACACCATCTACGCCGAGGCCGAGCGGAGGTTTGTGGAGTCGCTCTCAAGCTATGCCCGGCAGTTCTTGGGCGTGCAGGACAAGCCCGATGTGGATTCCATTGACGGTCTTTCCCCGGCCATTTCCATTGATCAGAAGTCGGTCTCGCGGAACCCGCGTTCAACCGTCGGCACCATCACCGAGATCTACGACTACCTTCGGATTTTATTTGCCCGCATCGGTCATCCCCACTGCCCCTCGTGCGGCCAGTCGGTTGGCAAGCAATCCATTGATCGGATGGTGGACGAGGTAAAAAAGTTAATTCTCTTGAATAATCCACGAATGAGCCCGAATGACTCTCGAATGACGAAGGCGGATTCGAGAAGGATTCGAGAGGTTACAGACGATTCGGGAGGGATTCGAGAAATCCTCATTTTGGCTCCGCTCGTTTCGGGCAAGAAGGGCGAGCATAAGGGCATTTTGGAAGAGCTCGGCCGCGCCGGGTTCCTGCGCGTTCGCTGGGACGGCAAGGTGGTGACCATCGAGGAGGCGCGGGAGCTCGAAGTGGATAAGAAGAAAAAGCACTCCCTCGAGGTTTTGGTTGACCGCTTCCACGTCGGCAAGGACATTGATCGCGGTCGGATTGCGGACTCCTTGGAGACGGCTCTGAAAATTGGCAAAGGCCGGGTAATTATTGCTTTCTCGAATCCATCTCGAATGAGCTCGAATA
>CAYJUW010000004.1:0-15595 GCA_964373495.1 uncultured Candidatus Saccharibacteria bacterium
CTTCACCCGCCGAAGTTCCGCTGAAAGCGGGACGAAGGAGGGTTACCATGTTTGTTTGAGCTCAACGGGAAAAGTATGAGGGATCCTATCGAGCACAATCCAGAGCCCGGCGAACGCTACATCATCACCAATGACGGCCACCCCCGCTCGGTACTCTTGCCGTTCAATGATTACACCGCGCTGGCCTTACCGCCGAGCGGCCGGAGTGCGGCGCGGCGAGCTCCGTCGGGGCCGAAGCACTACCGGCTGGCCGAGGACACGATTGATGAGCAGGATATTGAGGAACTCATCGCCTGGCTGCGCGAAAACCCGCGCCTGACCCAGGGCGAGCTGGTCAAAGAGTTCGAGCGTCAGTGGGCGGCGTGGATCGGTACGCGCCAGGCCGTGTTCGTCAACTCCGGATCTTCGGCCAACCTCCTGATGTACTACGCGCTCCACCTCTCCGGCCGCTTGAAGAACCGGAAGGTCGTCGTGCCGGCCGTGGCCTGGGCCACCACCGTGGCGCCGGCTATTCAACTCGGATTTGAGCCGGTCATGTGCGAGGCCGAGCCCGAAACCTACGGCCTGGATCCAAACTACCTCGAGGCCTTGCTCCAAAAGCACGATCCGGCCGCGGTCATCATGGTTCATGTGCTCGGCGTACCCGCGAAGCTCGAAGAGATTTTAGCCCTCCGCGACCGCTACGGCTTTCACCTCATGGAGGATGCCTGTGCGGCCCTCGGCTCGCGCTACGACGGCCGGCGCGTGGGCGTTTTCGGGGAACTCTCCACGTTCTCCTTTTATTTCGGCCATCAGTCATCCACCATCGAGGGCGGCATGATTTGCACCGATGACGATGAGCTCGCCGACATCCTGGCCATGATCCGGTCCCACGGCTGGGCCAATGACATCGCCCCGGAAAAAGAGGCGGCCCTGGTCCGGGAGCACGACGTGATTGACTTCAACCGCCGCTTCGCCTTTTACCATCCCGGTTTTAATGTCCGCTCTACGGATTTAAACGCCCGGATCGGGCTTTCGCAGATGAAAAAGATTGACTGGGTGACGAGCCGGCGCATGGGACACCATCGCCGCTACCAGGAGTTATTTTCGGGAACCGGGTTTGATTTCCAGCAAAACCCCCGCGCCGATATCGCCTCAATTTCCTTTGCCGTCATGGCCGCCTCGCGCGAGCACCGCGAGCGCATTGGCGCCGCATTGCGCCAAAACCGCATTGAGACCCGCCCCTTGGGCGGAGGCAGTATGGCCCGCCAGCCCTTCTGGACCAAGCGCTACGGGGTCCAGGCCCTGCCCATTGCCGACCGCATCCACGAAACCTGCCTCCACTTGCCCAACCACCCCGGCCTTTCGGCCGAGGACATTGGCTTCATCGGCGATACGGTGCTCGCGGTCAATCCCGATCAAGCAGCGCATGAGGTTTAGCCGCTCGGTGCTCGACTGGATGGCGTGCGTCACGTTCGGGCATCGAAGGGACTGCGTAACCGCGGCGCATCCACATTGACTGCACGTCGTTCACGCTTGAAACCGCCACCCTGGTATGGTAGTTTTAACTATTGATGGAAGGAATTAGATAAGGTCAAGAGAAGAGTGAAAGAACGTTGAAAACTGAAAATATAATTGTCGAAGGAGGGTCTTCCTATGCTAAAGTGTAGTGCGTGTGGCAGGGAGATGGTACGCGTTGGAAGCCATGAAGTCGGGGGAATTGAGATGGTGATTATGTGTCCTCCCGATGACATGGTGATCGTGGACGGGGCTCAATGGGTTTGCCCCATTGACCATTTCTGCGATTTCTGCAATTGGAGCGACGATCTCGATCCACTTGAGGATTTGATGCGACGACTTACATCACATCCCAGAAGACCGCGGGCCTAAGCCCGCAGGACAGGATCCAGGACTTTGACAACCAACGGCGCGAAACCCGCGCCATCGATTGCACCAACCTGAATCGTCCCAACACTAAGGAGGTCGTAATGCCAACCCGTGTCGGACTAGTGCAGATCAACGAGGAGTTCTCCGGCCAGTGGTACTTTCCCTATGCCGCAGGTCTCCTCGAGGCCTACGCCCGGCGTCACCTGCCGAATCCCGACGGCTACGAGTTCCTTCCTACTATCTTCCGGCGTGAGCGCGTGGCTGAAGCCGTGGCGCGCCTGAAGAGTGCCGACATCGTCGGCTTCACCCTCTACAGCTGGAATGAGCAGCTCTCGATGCGGATCGTCGAGCGGCTCAAGCGCGAGCGGCCGTCAACCCTCATCGTCTGCGGCGGCCCGCAGGTGCCGAGGTATGACCGACCGTGGGAGGTGGAGGAGTTCCATCAGCGCTACCCCTCCGTTGACCTCGTCGTCCATGGGGCAGGTGAGGTGCCGTTCCTCGAGATCCTCCAGCATGGTCTCTCGGGCTGGGACTCGCTGGTGTCGGTGAGTTATCGAGTTTCGGACGGCACGATCCTCCGCGCGTCTCCGGCGACACCATTCACCGACCTCAGCATGGTTCCCGACCCCTACCTCGCCGGTGTCTTCGACCCGCTCGTCGAGATGTACCCTTCAGTCAAATGGATCGGCGGACTCGAGACCAGCCGCAACTGCCACTGGGCCTGCACCTTCTGCAGCTGGCCGATGGGGCCGCTGCTGAAGCGGCCGCTCGAGGAGGTGTTCCGGACGCTCGAGCGGTGCGTCGAATACGGCACGCTCTACATCTTCATCTTCGATCCAAACTTCGGAGTGGGGAAGGAGCGCGACGTTGCGATCGCCGAGCACCTCGCGAAGCTGAAGCGCGAGCGCGGTTTGCCGCGAGCGGTCAATGTTCAGGACGGCAAGAACATCGCCGACTGGGTCTACCACGTGCGTAAGGCCCTGATCTCGGGCGGTATCGACACCCCGGCGATTATCGCCCTCCAGTCCATTCACCCGCCGACACTGAAAGCCATCAAGCGCATCAACATTAAGACCGAGCACTACCAGAGGAACCAGCAGCGCTTCGCCGCGGAGGGCATCTTGACGATGACTGACCTCATCCTCGGGCTGCCCGAGGAGACGCGTGAGTCCTTCGAACACGGCGTAGGCGAGGTGATCAACTGGGGGCAGCATAACCGCATCCATTTCAACATCCTCTCCATGACCCCGGATGCCGAGATGACGCACCGCGACCAGCGCTCGCAGCACGGCATCGAGACCGTCTGGATTCGGATGGTCAACATGCACGGTGTCATCCCGGCGGAAGACGAGGTGCCGGAGTACCAGGAGATCGCTATCGCCACCCGCACCATGCCCCGCGAGGATTGGGTGCAGGTGCGGGCCTTCGGGTGGATGACGAACTTCCTCCACCTCGACAAGATCCTGCAGATCCCGCTCATCGTCTGCCGCGAGGTCGGTACCGCCCGCGATGACGAGTTTGCCTCCTTCTGGCGCGAGCACGGCGTCAACCCCGCCTCCTTCCCCCTTGCCATGCAGCTCAAGGGCGGGCGACTGCGTTATAACGAGCTGATCGGCCGTTTCCTGGCTCCCGATCTCGACCCGAGCCGCTTCCCGCTGCTCATCGAGATCCGTGACTTCTTCCTCGCCAAGGCCCGTGCGATCCAAGCGGGTGAAGTCGAGTACTGTCACTCTCCGGAGTGGCTCGACATCTACTGGCCGGCTGACGAGTACATCATGATCCGGCTCGTCCGCGAGGGCTCACTCGATCAGTTCTACGGTGAGGCCGAAGAGCTCCTGGCTGAGCACGTCGTCGTCGATCGCCGCCTCTTTCGCCAGGCCGCTGCCCTCAACCGGGCCCTCCTCAAGCTCCCCTTCCGGACTGGTGAGCATGTCGTCGAGTGCGACTGGAACGTCTTCGAGGTCTGGCGCGGCGTACTCGTCGGCCGCTTCGTCGGTATCATACCCGGCCGCCACCGCTACCGCATCGACTGGTCGAGCGCTTCCTGGGATTCGTGGGAGCGCTGGTACCGCGAGGTGGTGTGGTGGTGCAACCGAGGCGGCGATTACTTCCTGAAGCCGCAGGCCGTTGCCGCCGAGCCGGTGCCCGCTGGCCACCGCTACTAGGCAGTTCCTTCCGCCCTTTCCCGCCCCCACTGCAGCCGCAGCGCGGGGCTTTTTCTTTGACCGCGGCGGTAACGGAGCGGCCCAGCGGGCGGTATAAGGAGTGCGGATGCATATGCGCTATCGCACACTCGGTAATACCGGCTTGGAAGTTTCAGAAATTGGTTTCGGCGCCCTCGGCATCGGCGGCGTGTCTTCGGACATCGCCTCCTACGGGCCGACCGATGATCGCGAGTCCCTGGCAGCGCTGGAGCGCGCTTTCGCGGACGGCATCACGTTCTACGACACCTCGCCCGATTACGGCAACGGCCGCAGCGAAGAACTCATTGGCCGAGCATTCCGCGGCAAGCGCGATGACGTGGTTATTGCCAGCAAGGTCGGCTTTGTCTCGCTCTCGCGGCCGAATGACCAGGTCGCGATCCGGGAGTCCTTGGCAGCGGTGAACATACGCCAGACCCTTGAGGGCACTCTCCGCCGGCTCCAAACCGACTACCTCGACCTGCTTCAGCTCCATAGCCCGCCGCTTGAGATTCTCCGGGACATGCCGGAGATTTTCTCGACGCTCGAGGGCCTCCGACAGGATGGCAAAATCCGCGCTTGGGGTATTTCACTCCGCTCGCCTGCCGACGGGGTTGCGGCCGTCAGCGAATTCAGCGCCCCGGTCCTGCAGGTGAATTTCAACATGATTGACCAGCGGGCGCTCGACATCGGCCTTTTGGATCTGGCGCGGGAAAAGAATGTCGGCGTCATCACCCGCACGCCCTTCAGCTACGGCTTCCTGACCGGCAAGTATGCGGATGCGAAATTTGATCCACGCGATCATCGTTCCCAGCAGCCGCCGGAGCGGCTTGAGAAATGGGCGGCCGCCCCGCGGCTCTTCCAACCCTTCAACAATGACAAAGAGCGCACGCTCGCCCAGCTGGCCCTGCAATTCTGTCTGGCTTCGTCGAGCGTTTCAACCGTGATTCCGGGGATGATGCGGCCGGCCGAGGTTGACGAGAATTCGCGGGCGCTCGAGGTTGAGCCGCTCGGCGCGGAGGAATTCACGGCCATCCGCGAAGTGTATCGCACGCACTCGTTTTTCGGTTGAAACATACGGCCGGCCGTGGTAGCTTCTAACCGATCTCGGGCGTGCATGCCGTGCGCCCGCGCTATGAAAACGACCCTCTTGATTCTGACTTTGAACGAAATTGACGGCATGCGGGAGATCATGCCGCGGATCAAGCGTGAGTGGGTGAGCGATATCTTGATTGTGGACGGCGGATCCACCGACGGCACAATCGAGTACGCGGCTGATCGCGGCTATCGCCTGCTGCATCAGCGCTCGGCCGGTCCCACCCAGGCCTACCGCGAGGCCTTGGAGGAAGTGCGCGACGGGGTCGTCATCAACTTCAGTCCGGACGGCAACTGCATTCCCGAACTCATTCCCGCGCTCGTGGCCAAAATTAGCGAGGGCTATGATATGGTCATTGCCTCCCGCTATCTCGGGGACGCCAAGAGCTACGATGACGACTTCATCACTCGGTTCGGAAACTGGTTTTTCACCAAGGCCTTCAACGTGCTTTTCGGTGGGCATTACACTGATTCGCTCAGCATGTTCCGCGCCTGGCGGCGCGAGATCGTCGAGGAGTTCCCAGCCCACCTCCCGCCGCGGGCCGGCATCGAGCCCTACCTCAACATCCGGTGCGCCAAGCGCAAGTTGAGGGTCGCGGAAATTCCCGGGGACGAGCCCAAGCGCATCGGCGGCCAACGCAAGATGAGCCCGCTCGGCAACGGCCTGGCCATCGTGCGGCTGATTCTCACCGAATATTTTTTTAAGTAATTACCAATCCCGTATGTATTTCCAGGGAAAAAAAATTCTCGTGGCCGGCGCGAGCGGCCTCATCGGCTCCAACCTGATTACGCGCCTCCTCAACGAGGGGGCGATGGTCCGAGCCGGCATCAATCGCCGGCCGCCGCTCATCCGGGACGATCGCATTGAATACGTGACCGCGGATCTCACCCGCGGCGAGGAGTGCCGGCGGATCGTCGAAGGAGCAGAGCTCGTGTTCCTTTGCGCGGCCTACACCACCGGCGCTGCGGACGTGGTGAAAACTCCGCTCGCCCACGTGACGCCCAATATCTTGATCAACACCCAGATGCTTGAGGCCGCCTACCGGGCCGGGGCCAAGAAGTTTTTATGGATTTCAAGCTCCACGGCCTACCCGCCCTCCGGCGAGCGGCCGATCCGCGAGGAGGAACTTTTTTCGGGCGATCCCTACGACAAGTCCTTCTTCGCCGGCTGGATGAAGCGCTTCATGGAGGTGCTCTGTCGGATGTACGGCGAAAAGATCGAAAAACCCATGACCACGATTGTGCTCCGGCCGACCAACGTCTACGGCCCGAACGACAAGTTTGATCCGGCGATCTCCCACGTGATCCCCGCGCTCATCCGCAAGGTGGTGGAGCGTCAGGATCCGATCGAGGTCTGGGGCACGGGCGAGGAGGTGCGCGACATGGTCTACGTGGACGACATGGTCGAGGCCATGCTCCTCGCGGCCGAGAAGGTCGAGGGCTACGGCGTATTCAACATCGCCAGCAACCGGCCGGTGAAGATCCGCGATATTATTGAGCTCATCCTCGAGCTCGATAGCTACCGAGAGGCGCGGGTGGTCTTTGATCCGGCAAAACCAACCACCTTCCCCATTCGCCTCCTTGATACCACCAAGGCCGAAGCAGTTCTCGGCTGGCGCGCCACAGTCCCGCTCCGCGAGGGAATTCGCCGGACGATCGAGTGGTACCGGCAGACGATCAATCAGCCGCGGCCGGTCGCCGCCGCTCTATGACCGTTTCCCTGCTCATCCCGACCCTGAACGAGATCGCGGGGATGCGGGTCATCATGCCGCGGGTCAAGCGCGAGTGGGTGGACCAGATTCTGGTCATTGACGGCGGCTCCACCGACGGCACGGTGGAGTATGCGCGCCAAAACGGCTACGAGGTCGTCGAGCAGCGCCGCAAAGGCCTCCGTCACGCCTTCACCGAGGCCCTGCCGTACATCACCGGCGAGGTGGTCATCACCTTCACGCCTGACGGCAACTCCATCCCCGAACTCATTCCGCCGCTCATGGCCAAGATGCGTGAGGGCTATGACATGGTCATTGTTTCGCGCTACTTGAACGGCGCCAAGAGCTACGATGACGATCTCATCACCGGCTTCGGCAACTGGCTCTACACCAGGATCATCAATCTCCTTTTCCGGGCGCACTACACGGATACCATGGTCATGTACCGCGCCTACAAGACGCGGCTGATCAAGGAGCTCGAGCTTGACCGCGACGCCACCTATAAAATTCCCGAGACCATTCTCCGCACGGTGGAGGGCTGGGAGCTCATCCTCTCGGTGCGTGCGGCGCGGCGGAAGCTCAAGGTCGGGGAGATCCCCGGCGACGAGCCCAAGCGCCTGGGCGGGGAACGCAAGCTCCAGGTCTTCCGCTGGGGGCTGGCGCATCTCTTCCACATGTTCTGGGATTTTATTTTTTGGCGATAAACTATGGCTATTATCCAGCGCGATGATCTTCCCGCGATCCGGGAACGCCATCACCAGAGCAAAATCGTCTTTTCGTCGGGCGTATTCGATTTGGTTCATGCCGGCCATGTCCTCTTTTTTGAGGATTGCAAGAAACATGGGGATATACTCGTGGTCTGTATTGGCAATGACGTTCAAATCAAGCACCTGAAGGGCCCGGAGCGGCCGGTGCTCAACCAGTGGGTGCGGCTGAAAACGGTGGATGCCTTAAAGCCGGTTGATTACGTGTTCATGGACGATTCGGACGCCGGCAGGTATCCGCTGGAGTTTTTAAACGATGTACTGCCCGCACTACGGCCCGATGTCTACGTTGTGAACGATGACGCCTTTGATATTCCGTACCGCCGAGATACGGCAAAGAAATTCGGGGTCGAATTCGCAGTCCTGTCCCGCTCATGTCCTCCGGAGTTTGAAAATATTTCAACAACGAAGATCATGGAAAAGATCAGGAAGTCGGCTGGCGGAATCGGGTAGGAGAAACTGCGGATGAGTTGGTAACAAAAAAGCGGGCTCGGGGAACTTTCGAGCCCGCTGGCATTGACGGGTTGCATCAGCGGATGCGTTCGAGCAGCTTGGCGTGCAGTACGGGATTTGCGGCGAGGATGGAACGATCCCCGAGCCGCCGCTTCCTCCCGTCGAGCCTGGTCACGATGGCACCGGCTTCGGGGAGGATGACCTCTGCCGCGGCCGTGTCTTCTATCTCGAGCCACATGGCGCAGTAGGCGTGGAGCCGGCCGCTGGCCACGAGCATGAGCGGCACCGAGGCACAGCCATGCTTGAGGTCGCAGGCAATGCCGTCTTTTCCGAGGAGCTTCTGATAGGGCCCCACCAGCTCGAGGCGGCTGAAATCCTTACCCTCCTTGCCACTGTCGAGCCCCATGAGGACGTGGTTCACATCCGTTTCGGTGCTCACCCGGATTGGCTTGTCGTTCAGGAACGCGCCCTGGCCCCGTTCACCAACGTAGAGCTCACCGCGCTTCGGGGCGTAGATCACGCCGAGGATCGGTACTTCATCTTCCAAGAGCGCAATCGAGATCGAGAAGTGGTCATTGATGCCGGTGGCGTAGGGCAGGGTACCGTCGAGCTCGTCCACGATCCAGCGGCGCTTTGATCCGGTGGTCTTGGCTTTTACATCCTCGAAGTAGAAATCGTGGTCCGGAAACACCCGTTCGATCTCTCCACGGATGAAGTTGCCGCTCTCCAGATCAACCTCGGTCCGGAAGTTGGTGAGCGTCATCCACTCGAGGGTGTGGAGCTCGCCGTAGCGGCGCATCAGGATTTCCCCGGCAGCTTTTGCCGTCTGAATTGCAAAGGTGCGGAAGTCCATTCTGTGCTCCTTTCTTGAGATTCGTGAATGGTGTCTTAGCGTTCGGCAAGGAGCGAGAGGATCTCGCCGTGCAGGGGGCCGTTTGAGCTGCATCGGTTCCTTGGCTATACCCACGAACTCGCGCCTTTCTCATCGGCAGAGGGCCTCCCCTGCCGAGGTGCGCTGTCTAGCCACTTACTGCCGGGGCATATCCCAGTGCCGGACGAGTGGCTCGAGTTCACCCCAGAACTCTTCGGGGATCGCGTGTTCTCCGGCAAGAGCATTCATCCGCGCTTCTTCCGGCGTTCGCGCTCCGTGGATGGTTGAAGCCGCTTGCGGATGCCGTACGCACCATTGGATTGCCGCTGCCGCGAGCGGAATGCCGTGGTCTTGGCAGAATTCCTGGATCCTTCCCACATGTTCGAGACACTCGGCGCTGAAGTCGCGGCCGAGGTACCGCGCTTCCGGCACGGGGCCGGTGGCGAGCACGCCCCGCTCGAGCGGGGTGGCGATGACGAGGCCGGTGTTCCATCGCTCGGCGGCCGGGAAGATGCGTCTTTCTGCGATGCGGTTGAGCAAGCTCCAGGCGCAGGGCACGACCGCAGCATCGAATTCGCCGGTTTCGATGTAGTTGGCGTTCGTTTCCGGCTCATTTGCGGCAACTCCGATGAATCGGATAACGCCATCGCGCTTAAGCTGCTTGAGCGCGCCGAGCGCACCGTTATCTCCCATCACCATGCTCATCTCGCGGCCCATAGGGTCATGGATGTAGACGATCTCAAAGCGGTCCATCTCCAGGCGGTGGAGGCTTGCCCGTACCGACTGGACGGTTTTCTCGTATGACCAATCGAAATCATCATCCTCCCAGAGGTGCCCAACTTTCGTCGTGACGATGCATCGCTTCTTCAGATCGGGTCTTGCCCGGAAGGCCGCCGCGATGAATCGCTCGCTTGCGCCGCCGAGGTAGAGGGGCGCGGTGTCGATGAGCGTAGAACCGGCCTCGAGTGCGGCGTGCACCGTCCGAACCGCGAGATCTTCTTCGGCGAAGAGGCGGCGTTCGGCGTTCTTGACGTATTGCGACGTGGGGAGATCTCGTGTGGGAATCCCCAACGACCCGCCGCCGAGGCCGACGACGGACACTTCGATTCCAGTACGACCCAGCACTTTCTTCCGCATAATTCCCTCCTGTTTGAGAACTTCCCAGTTATCTTACTTCCCTGTATGTATATGAATCGTGTTGAAAAGTAAAGCTCCTATGCGCGTACCGGCCGCTTATGGTTTTCAAGGCGCGGGAGAGCAAGGAATGTGGCTACGATACTTTTTGCGTCTAGGATTTCTCCGCGCCGGATGAGTTCGACCCATTCGGAGAGCGGGAATTGGAGCACTTCCAGGCGTTCATCCGCTGCCGGCTTCCATGCTGTGTCCAGCCGGCAGTCCTGCGCCAGGCACGGCCAGAACGGTGTCTTCACCGATGCGGGATCGAACCATACCGGCCGGTCGGTCAGGCGCACGACTGAGCCCGCGGCAAAGCCGGTTTCCTCCCAAAGTTCCCGCCGCGCGGTCTCCTCCGGCGGCTCATCGCCGTCAGCGAGGCCGCCCGGCACTTCGGTCATTTCTTGATTTGCCGCGTGGCGGTATTGGCGAACGAGGATCACGTTGCCGTCCGCAGCGAGCGCAAACGCGACCACCACCGGCCGGGTCGATATTTCAAATACGATGTAGCCCTCGATCTCCTTCGCCCGGATGCGTTCGAGCCACTCCGAGAGGGGGACGGTAATAGTCTCGGGCATTTTCGCTTTTGCGTTCAGCAGGAACGCGGTTTTGCCGTATTTACGAGGGAAGAGCTCGATCGGTTGAGCGGGTTCTTCATGGTCATTGTGTTGCATGAGCCGAATAGTAGCAGGGGCCGCGGCCCGCCGCAAACCGGCCGGGTGTGCCCGCGGTACCATGAGGTAGGGATAACCAACCGCAATGCTGCAACCTGCCCTAAGGAGGTGACGGTGTGGCACGGATCTTTGATCTGAAGGAGCTCGCGGTCATTCGGGAGCAATACCGCGGCAAGCGTATTGTCCTCGTGACGGGTGTGTTCGATCTCACCCATCCGGGGCATGTGCTCTTTTTCGAGGCGGCAAGGGCCCTCGGCGATGTGCTGGTCGCCGGGGTGGGGAATGATGCCCAGGTGGGCCTGCTCAAGCCCGGTCGGCCGATCTGGCCGCAGGAGTGGCGGGCGCTGATGGTTACAACCATGCGGCCAGTTGACTTTTGCTTCATTGGCCCACCCGAGACGGTCGAGCATCCCCTGAAGATCGTTGAGCTCGCGTTCGAGACCTTCCGGCCTGATATTTATGCCGTCAACGATGACGCCTTCGACATCCCGTACCGTAGGGAGCTCGCCGCGCGCTACAGCGCCGAGCTCGCGGTGATCGAGCGTGCGAGTTACCCGCCCGAGTTCGCCGAGTTCTCGACGACGAACATCCTTCAAAAGCTTAAGAAGTTCGGAGAATGAAAAATGGGCTCCCGCACACGTGCGGGAGCCCTTTCTTTGTTGCTCGCCCCTGTCGCTTGATGGTGGAAAGGTCCTGAACGTCTCCGTCAGGGCCAGGTGGCGCGGTCTAGCGCACCGCGGGTTTCAGCTCAATGAGGCCGAGGTGGAGGAGCCCGAGAAACGTCATGGCGATGGATTTAGAGTCGCGCACGCCGCCGTCCATGATGAGCGCTATCCATTCGCGCAACGGGAATACTGCGGGCTCGCTATATTCGTACTTATCCAGCTGTCCCTGACTGGTCTGCACGCAGTGGGTGGCGAGTATGGGATCGAATGGCGGGGTGAGGTTCGCCGGTTCGAAGAAGACCGTTGTCGGGATCGGTCGGGTTATTTGGCCTGGCCGATGGCCGCCTTCCTCCCTGAGCTCGGCATGGACGGCGTCTTCTTGACTCTGGCCCGGCTTGGCGTTTCCACCGGGGATTTCGGTGATCACCTCGCCGGCTGCGTGCCGGAACTGTCGGACGGCGACAACCTTGAGATCCGACGTGAGCGGGAAGATGATCGCCGAGCAGCTTTCGGCATGCCACATGGCGTACGCGTAGACCTCTCCTGTGCTCGGATGGCGGTAATCTTGCTCGAGGAGTGACTTACCGAAGCGCGTAGCGAGCACGCGCGGTTCACCGACCTTCACCGGCGGTACAATGGCCATTTCGGCCTCCTTTCGGGTTTTGGGTTCTGGGAAGAGCTTAGCCGTCTCTATCAGTTCATCGAACGGCCCCGGCTGTCACGGGTAGCCACGCCCTTCCGGCTACGCTATACCCCGTGAGATACCGTGTGAGATACCGTTCGTAGTAATAATTATGCGATCGCTTTTTTATTACAACTATGCCATTGAGCGGTACCTGAGAGCCGCAGGGGGAGAGGTAACTGGCGGGACTCTATCTCACGGGGTATACTGTGCTCCGTGATTGGTACCGCGCCGATCTCGCTCTTGTTTTAGGATGAGTACGGTGTCGCAATTCTTCCGCTACGTGGTCGTGGGGGTGCTGAACACCGCCCTCGATTTTTTGATTTTAAACGCCCTCTCCATCGCCTTCGATGTGTACTCCGGGGTTGCCATCATCTACATCAACACCGCCGCGGCCTCAGCGGTCATTATCCAGAGCTATTTCCTGAACAAGCACTGGACGTTTAGGGCCGCCGGCGCTCTCAAGATGGAGTTCCCGCGCTTCGTCGCGGTCAACGCCGTGGCCTTTGTCCTGAACACTCTCCTGGTCTACACCATCACCACCCACCTCGCGCGCCCGGTCGAAATTTCGCCGCTCCTGTGGGAAAATATTGCCAAGGCCGCGGCCATCAGCGTGGTCATCGTCTGGAATTTTGTCGGCTTTAAGTTTTTCGTTTTCAAGAATACACCGCCGTATGACGGACTTCCTGATCAGTAACCGGCGCGCGCTCACCGCCGCGTTCATCCTTGCCGCCGCAGTGGCTATGGGACTTCTTCAGCTTGCGCCCTCGATCTTCCTTGAGCGCGCCGTAAAAAATGCCGGGCAGGAATTCCTCATCGCCCAGATAACGCACCACGGCGACACGACAATTCACTATCTGCCCAAAGCCCGCGAGGTGCTTGACGGCCACTTTCCCGCGCTCGATATCCACGTGCCCGAGAACCGCCAGCTTCTCTTTCTCTGGCTGCCCGCCCCCCAGCTTCTCTTTGCCGCGTTTCTGGCCATGAGCGACGATGTCAACCACGCCTACATGGCCGCGGGGTTCTTTTTTACCGCGATCATGTTTCTCGTCTTCTTCTGGCTGGGTCTGACGCTCCTGGAATCGCGCCCGGGCGCAGCACTCTTTGCGGCCGTGGGAGTTCTCACTCCGGCGGCAACCCACCTGCCGCAGGCCTTTTTTGGCCCGGGCCTGTTCATGGATATCATCGGCAAGAATTTCATCCCCCTCGTCCGTTCGCCCATTCACCAGTTGTTCCTCGCGCGCATCGAGTTCCCGCTCCTGGTCTTTTGGCTTTACGGTCTCGCCCTGATCTTTCTCTATCGTTTGTTCCGTCAGCCGACGGTAAGGCGGGGGATGGCCTTTGGCCTGAGCGCCGGGCTTTTGAACTATTTTTACCTCCACGCCTGGATGTACACGCTGATTCTCTTCGTCCTCCTTGCTGTCCTCACCTACCTGCGGCGGGATGGTGCGTTCCTCCTGCCGTGGCTTACGGCCGGGGCCGTCATCGCGGTGCTGGCCGTACCCTTTGTCCTGAATTACCTTGCGTTCAATCGTTTACCGCAAGCCGCCGATATCGTGGCCCGCATCGGGTTTGAAACCGGCTGGGGGCTGCGGCTCTCGGTGTGGCGCCACTATGCCGCGTATGCGGTTCTCGGGGTTCTGGCCTGGTTCTTCATCGGGCGGCGCGATCAGTCCAAACGGGTCTTTTGCGCCGCACTGCTCGCGGCCATGGTTGTTGGCCTGAACCTCCAGCTCCTCCTCGGCTGGAATCCGCAGCCGGATCATTGGCTCAAGGTCTTCGGCCTGCCGCTTTTCGCCGTATTCGCCGTGGTGGTTGGCCAGGCCGTCCGGCGGTTCACCCCGTTACAACCCGGACGCCCCACCCTCGCCCCGTTAGAAAATACTTTTCCAACGGGGCAGGGCGGGGAGGAGGAGAGAATCCAGAAACAGCATTGGAGGCCCCGGCCTTTAGGCCGGGTTGTAACGTGGTTCGCGGGAACCTTCAACCCGCCCAAAGCCCGGGTGCTCCTTCTTGCGGCGTTCTTGCTCCTCGGGTCGCTCCTCGTGGCCAAGAAGGTTGTGAATGCCGTAAGTTTCATCAACCCCGGCCAGGCGTGGATCGCCGAGTATTCCTTCCCTCGGCCGGTCATCGAGTCGTGGCAATGGATGAACGGGAACCTCCCCGCCAGCGCGATCGTACTTTCCCATTCGCTCATCACCTCAATCTATCTTTCCGGCTATACCGGGGTAGACCCCTACCTGGCCTTTGCCCAAAATACCATTGCCGCGGACCGCGCCGTCGAGGACCGCTTCCTCACCGTGCATAAGCTTTTCGGCACCTCGCCCGAGCGTCTGGCTTGGCTCCTGGCCTATCGCAAGAATCCGTTCACCGCCTGTGCGGAGCCCTGTCAGGTGCACACCGCGATGAATTTTTCCAAAGCCCCGGCCTACCTCTACGGCCAGACGTTCAACACCGAGTTTAACATCTTCGATTCGCTGGCCAAGGAGAGCGGCGTTTCAAACTATGCCATCCCGCCGGCCAAGGTCGTGGAGCTCCTCCGCCGCTACGACGGCATCGCGCCGCGCTGGGAAGATTTCCGCGGCGATTACGTCTACGTCGGCCCGTGGGAGCGCGAGCTCGGGGTGAGGCCGGACCTCGCGACGAATCCCGCGCTCGAGGCCGTCTATGGCCGCGATGGCGTCGAGATTTACCGGGTGCGCTGATTCTCGGTATTACCTAGCATGGGCGATCTTGACCTTGAACTCTACCGGCGCCTGGCCCTCATCCGCAGGGCCGAGGAGCTGATCATTGCGCATTACGCCGGGAATGAGATGAAAACGCCCATGCACATGTCCATGGGTCAGGAAGCCATTGCCGTGGGCGTCATCATGGCCCTCGGGAGCGAAGGCCAGGTCCTGGCTTCTTACCGCAGCCATGCCGCCTTCATTGCCAAGACCAACGAGACGGATACCTTCTTTGCCGAGCTCTACGGCCGGGTTACGGGCACGGCTAAAGGCAAAGCCGGCTCCATGCACCTTGCCGATCCGGCGGCTGGCCACCTCGGCTCATCAGCCGTGGTCGGGACGCCTATCCCCGTGGCCGTGGGCGCGGCGTTCGCCAATACGCGAAACGCGAACGGAAAGATTGTCGCCGTCTTTTTCGGCGAAGGGGCCATGGATGAGGGTGTGTTTTGGGAGAGCTTGAACGCCGCCTGCGTCATGCGGCTGCCGGTGCTCTTCGTCTGCGAGGATAACGGCTGGGCCGTACATACTCCGCCTTCCCTCCGCCAGGGCTACGATTCGATCCCCAAGGTCGTCTCCGGCTTCCGCTGCCATGTGGCCTCGAGCGACACCACCGATGCCGAAGAAATTTATCGTCTCACCCAGGAGGCGGTAACCGCCATGCGCGACACCGGACAGCCGGCTTTCCTCCATCTCCGGTGTTATCGCTACCTCGAGCACGTCGGCACGGGGAAGGATTT
>CAYJUW010000004.1:15695-33812 GCA_964373495.1 uncultured Candidatus Saccharibacteria bacterium
TCTACGGCGTTGGCCTGCCCGACCACAAGCGTTTTTTCGGGACCCTCGCCGGGGTCCTCGAGCGCTTCGGCCCGGAGCGGTATTTTGATACGCCCATCTCCGAGGATGCCATGACCGGTTTTGCCCTGGGTGCGGCTTTAAACGGCCTCCGGCCGGTCCATGTCCACATTCGCGCCGACTTCCTGCTCCTGGCTATGAATCAGCTCGGCAACATGATCGCCAATCACACCTACGTGACCGGCGGGAAGCTCGCCGTACCGCTGGTCATCCGGGCGGTGATCGGCCGGGGCTTTGGCCAGGGCGCCCAGCATTCGAAAAGCTTGCACGGCATGGTGGCCCACATCCCCGGGCTGAAGGTTCTGCTCCCGACCACGCCTCGCGATGCCAAGGGACTGCTCGCATCAGCCATCCGGGACCCTAATCCGGTGGTCATGATTGAGCATCGGTGGTTGTATTGGGCAACGGGCGAGGTGCCGGAGGAGCCCTATACCGTTGCCATCGGCCAAGGTCAGATTCTCCGGCCGGGGCGGGACGCCACCGTGGTGGCCACATCCTGGATGAACGTGGAGGCCATGCAGGCCGCCGAAATTCTCGCGCGACACGGCATTGAGATCGAAGTCATTGATCCGCGCACCGTTGCCCCCTTCGACGAATCCCTGGTGGTGGCTTCGGTGAAAAAGACCGGCCACTGCATTGTTGCCGACAACGATTGGCTTTCTTGCGGGTTTTCGGCCGAGGTCGCGGCCCGGGTTGGAGAGCAGTGCTTCGGCGCTCTTAAATCGCCGGTCACCCGCATCGGATTCGCGCCGGTGCCCTGCCCCACGGTGCGGGTGCTCGAAGACAAGTTTTATCCCAACGCCTTTGACATCGTGACTGCGGTGGCCGGGAAGCTGGGCCGGCCAGCGATTGATTGTTCGGGCGAGGAACTCTACAGCCACGAGAAAAAATTTTTAGGACCATGGACCTAGGCCTCACGGGAAAATTCGCCCTCGTCACCGGCGGCAGCCACGGCATTGGCCTGGCCATTGCCGAGCGCCTGGCCAGCGAAGGGGCGAACGTCGCCATCTGTTCGCGAACGGGCGAGCGCCTTACTGCGGCTGTTGAACGCATCAAAGCCCGGGGCGTGCAAGCGCTCGGCATCCGCGCCGACGTTCTCGTCCCGGGGGATATTGTTCGCGTCGTGAAAACCATGACTGATGAGTGGGGCACGATCCATATTCTGGTGAACAACGTCGGCGGCGGGGGCCGGTGGGGGAGCGTCGTTTTAGAGGATACCGCCGAGGAGGTGTGGCGGGATGTCTACGAAAAGAACGCCATGGCCGCGGTCGAGTTCACGCGCCTGGCCATCCCCTGCATGCGAAAGCAGAAATGGGGGCGCGTGGTGGCCATTGCTTCCATCCATGGCCGGGAAGGAGGCGGCCGGCCATGGTACACCATGGCCAAGGCCGCCGAGATCGCGCTGATGAAAACGCTGGCCCAAAGCCCGGACCTGGCCCGCGACGGCCTTACCTTCAACAGCGTGGCCCCCGGCGGCATCATGATCCCCGGCACGGCCTGGGAACAGGAGCAAAAAGAGAACCCGGAAGCATTTCGGGACATGATCGAGCGCGAGCATCCCTTGGGGCGCCTCGGCCGGCCGGAGGAAGTCGCCGACGTGGTGGCCTTCCTTTGTTCGGAACGCGCCGGTCTGGTGAACGGCGCCTCAATTGCCGTGGATGGCGGTCAGGGCCGGAGTTTCTGACATGCGCTTGCTTTCCATCCGTGCGCCGAGGAAGGTGGTGATTGCGGCCGCTCTGGCCCTGGCCGCTATTGTCGCCGGCCTGCTGCAATGGTTGCCGAGCGTATTCCTGGAGCGATCGGTTCGCGCTCGAGGCGGGGAATTTTTGCTGACCCAGGTGACCCATCACGGCGATGCGGCAATCTTTTACCTCCCCGCGGCGCGCGAAATCGTTGACGGCCACTTCCCGCCGCTCGAGCTCCACGATCCCGCCGGCCGCCGGGCACTCTTCCTCCGGCCGCCGGGGCCCACGCTGCTCTTTACCGCCTTCTTGAAATTTGCCGACAGCGAGAACCACGCCTACATGGCCGCCGGCTTGGTCATGACCATGGCCATGTTCCTGGCCTTCTACTGGCTGGGTCGCGAACTCTTTGGCAGCCGTTGGGGCGCGCTTTTCTTTGCCGCGGTCGGCGTTTTAACTCCGGCGGCCGTGCATCTCCCCCGGGCGTTGTTCAGCCCTCAGCTTTTCGCCGACATCATCGCCAAGAATTTTATCCCGACCGTACGCACGCCCATCCTCCAGCTTTTTTTGGCCCGGATTGAGGATCCGCTCCTGACCCTCTGGCTGTATATCATTGTCCTGGCGCTCCTGTGGAGGTTTTTCCGGCGGCCGAGCGTCCGGGGCGGCCTCGTCCTCGGTGCGGCCACAGGCCTGCTCCTTTATTTCTACCTCTACTACTGGCTATTTGCCGTGGTGCTCCTGGGGCTGCTCTTTCTTGCGGCGGTGAACCGGATCAGGCGGCGAGCAGAGCCGCTCCGGCCGTGGCTTGCCGCCGCCGCAACGGTTGCTCTCCTCTCCGCGCCCTACATCGTGAACTTCATCTTGTTCCGCCGCCTGCCGCAGGCGGCCGAACAGATCATGCGCGTCGGCTTTGAACATGGCTGGGGGATCCGGCTTTCGGTGTGGCGCGATTACCTGGCCTACGCCGTGTTCGCGGCCGCGGCCTACTTTCTCTTCCGCCGTCGCGACCGCCGAGCTCTGGCCTTCGTTCTCATGGCTCTGGCCGCCATGATCGTTCTCTGGAATCTCCAGTTTTTTATCGGGCAGAACTTGCCGCCGGATCATTGGCCCAAGGCCTTTGCGCTGCCGCTCTACGCCATGGCCGCGCTTTTGATTGCGGCCTCGGTGCGCCGCAGCGGGGACGCATTTGGCTGGAGGTACGCCCGGCCCGCGTTCGCATCCCTGCTTATCGCGCTCTCCCTCCTCCTGGCCGCTAAGAAAGTCGTCAACGCCGCCTACTTCCGCGCCCCCGGTCCGGAGTGGATCGCCGACTATTCGTTCCCGGCCCCGCTCCTCGATTCATGGCGCTGGCTTGATGCGAAAGCGCCCGAGGCGGTGGTCATCTCGAACTCGTTTTTGACTTCAATCTACCTCACCGGTTACACCTCGGCCAATCCCTACCTGCCCTTCGGCTCAAATACGCTTCTCGTTCTCCGCGAGATCGAAGACCGGTTCCTGGCCGTACACAAACTCTTCGGCACTCCGCCCGAGCGCCTGGCCAACCTCTTGGTCTATCGCCGTGATCCAACCGCGGCCTGCGATCGGCCGTGCGATCTTCATACGGCGCTGAACCTTTCGAAGGCCCCGACCTACATCTTTACCCAGACCTTCAACCGGGCGCCGACGGTCTTTGATGCCCTGACCAAGAACTCCGATTACACCGTGCCGGACTGGAAAATAGACGAGCTCGTCAGGCGCTACCGCGCCCTCCAGCCGCGCGGGGAAGATTTCCGCGGCGATTACGTCTATGTCGGCCCGTGGGAGCGCGAACTTTCCAATCCCGACTTTCGGCAAAATAAACATCTCGAGCCGGTCTATAGAAATGAACTGGTGGAGATCTACAAAATCGATGGGAGATGATGCCAATCTACGAATCTTATGCCAATCTACGAATTGCGAATGCGTTGCGTGGCGCGATTACTATGGGTATTCGCGATTGGTAGATTGGCATAGCATTCGCGAAATTGGCATCGTATGAAGACCCTCTTCATCACCAGCTTCCATCCCCTGATTTCCCGGAACATCCTTGCCACCCCGCTCCTCGGGAAGCTCGCCCAAGATCCGGAACTCAACATCGTTCTTCTCGTCCCCGACTACAAGCGGGAGTTTTTCCAGCGCGAGTTTGGGGCCGAGCGGGTGCTGGTTCGAGGCGTGCGCTCGCGCCTTCCGGCGGCTGACCGCTTCATCCGGCAGCTGGCCATCGCCGCATTGAAAACCTACTCCATGGCCATCCGCCGCCGCTGGGAACTGTATCCCGGCCGCGGCTGCCTCGTCTTTGCCGCGAAGTCGGCCCTGGCCTGGCTCATGGCCGGGCGGACGTGGGGTCGGCGGCTCGTGCGCTGGCTTGACCGCCGCTTCGGGTCGCGCGGTGAATTCGGGACGCTCTTTGATCGCTACCGGCCGCAGCTGGTGTTTGCCACGGACCTTGTCCACGAAACAGACCTGGCCTGCATCCGTGCTGGCCGCGATCGAGGCGTTCCGGTCATCGCCATGAGCCGCTCCTGGGACAACCTCACCGGCAAAGGGCTCCTGAGGGCGCCGCCCGATATCTTCGTGGTGCAAAACGAAATCCTGAAGCGGGAGCTCGAACGCTACCACGGCGTCCGGCCGGAGCATATCCGCGTCGTCGGCATCCCGCATTATGATCACTACATGAGCCATCGCCCTGGTGTACGGCAGGAATTTTTTGCCAACATCGGCCTTGATCCGGGAAAACGCCTTATCCTGTTTGCCCCCATCGGCGATCGGCACATTCGAGAAAACGTCACCGACCGAGCCGTGCTCGACATGCTCGTTCGCGCCCGCCAAGCCGGTGAGCTTCCGCCAGACGTTCAGGTACTGGTGCGCCTGCCGCCGACCATTCCGGTGACGCTGGGAAATTTTCAACCGCCGCCGTGGATCAAAATCGAGCGGCCGGGAACGCAGTTCGGCGGTTCGGTCAAGGAGAGCGAGCTCGACCGCGAGGATGACCGCCACCTTATCGAGTCGCTCATGCAGAGTGAACTCCTGATCACCGGCCCATCAACTATTGCCATTGACGCCGCCATATTCGACAAACCTATTATTCTCATTGCCTTTGATAACGGCGGCCGGGGCTACTGGCAGAGCATCCGCTGCTGGTATGACTACGAGCATTTCCGGCCGATTGTCGAGAGCGGGGGGACGCGATACGCGCCGGATGAATCATCGTGCCTCGAGGCGATCCGTTTTTACCTCGAACATCCAGAAGCCGACCGCACCGGCCGCATGCGGATTGTTCGGGAGCAACTCTGGCGGCGGGATGGCCAATCTACCGAGCGGCTGGCAACCCTCTTGGCATCCATGCTCGGCATGAAAACTGTTGCGGGATGAACCGGTATCATGGTATGAGGGGAGGTCGTCCGGCTCGAGTTCGTCATTGCTCATGACCGAGAAGCAAAAAATCATCGCCGCGATTTCCATTCCGCCCTCGGCAACCATCCGCCGGGCCATGGAAGTTATCACCAGGTCCCCCCGCCGCCATGCTGCGGCGCCGGCGGGCCTGGCCTTGGTGAGCGCGCCGGACCGGCGGTTGCTGGGCATTGCCACCGACGGCGATATCCGCCGCGCCATTGAGCGCGGGGCCACGCTCGAGATGCCGATTGCCAAGGCCATGAACCCCACGCCCTTCATGATCACCGGCATCCGGCCCAATGCCGAGATGCTGGAAGCGGTGCTTGAGAAGATCAAGCATGAGCGGTGGCGCCGCGACAAGATCCGGAACATCATCGTGGTGGACGGCCGGCGGCGGGTGATTGATGTGGTTTCCTTTTTCGATCTCTGGCGCAACAGCGAGGTCCGCTTCAAGCACATTGGGATCGTCGGCCTCGGCTACGTCGGATTGACGCTGGCTCTGGTTCTGGCCGACCACGGCTTTCAGGTGCGGGGGGTGGATGCCAATCCCCGGGTGCGAAACTCCCTCCGCCGCGGCCGGCCGCACTTCTACGAGGTCGGGCTGGAGGAACTCCTCGGCGATCACCTCGGGGGGAACTTTGAAGTGGTGGAGGCGTTTGACCCCGGCGAATGCGATATGTATGTCATTGCGGTTGGTACGCCGGTGGATCGAACCAATACCCCGCAGACCGCCTCTCTGGAGCGGGCCAGCTCGAGCGTGGGCCGGGTGCTCAAGCAGGGCGATGCGGTGATTTTGCGTTCCACCGTGCCGGTGGGCACGACTCGCGGCGTGGTCATCCCCATCTTGGAGAAAACCTCGGGATTGGTGGCCGGCCGGGATTTTTACGCGGCCTTTGCGCCGGAGCGGACGGCCGCGGGTAAGGCCGTGGAGGAGTTGCGGCGGTTGCCGCAGGTCATCGGCGGGATTGACCGCGCATCAGCTGAAGTGGCCATGAATGTGTTCAATTCCTTTACCAGCCACTCCATCATTGTCGAGTCGCTCGAGGAGGCCGAGATGGTCAAGTTGATCAACAACACCTATCGCGACGTGACCTTCGCCTTTGCCAATGAGTTGGCGCTGCTTTGCCACCGCTGGGGCATTGATACCCGGCGCGTCATCGAGGCCGCCAACCGCGACTACGAACGCGGCCGCGTGCCCCTGCCGAGCCCGGGCGTGGGCGGCTACTGCCTGAAGAAGGATCCCTTTATCTATATTGCCAGCGGCCGCAAAAAGGGCCTGGTGCCGCTCTTGGCTCTGCGGGCGCGGCGGGTGAGCGAAGAGATGGTCGCGTTCCTCTCCGCGCGCATCCGCGCCTTTCTCGAAGAGAGGGGAAAGACGGGCAAGCATGCAAAAATCTGCTTCATCGGCGTGGCCTTCAAGGGCGATCCGGTGACCTCGGACGTCCGCGGTTCAACGACGCTCGATCTTGTTGCTGCTCTGAAATCACGGCGCCGGCGCCTGGTTGGTTATGACCCGGCGGTGGATCGGCGCGATCTTGCCGGGAGCGGCATCCGCATGGTGCGCGATGTCCGAGCGGCCATCCGCGGCGCGACTGTGGTTGCGGTTATGAGCAACAATCCGGCGTTCAAAACGCTCCCGATGCGGCGGCTCTTGCGCTCGGTGCGGCGTCCGGCGCTGCTCATTGACGCTTGGGGGCTTTACCCGCCGGAGGAGATTACGAAAGTCCCGGGCGTGGAGTACCTGCGGCTCTAGCGCTATGCGCTACCTGGTCACGAACTTTGCCTACGGCACCGGGCCGTATCTCCGGACCACGGAGCTGTGGATAATTTTTTATTCTGGTGCTATAATCGTATTAAGCCAAGAAAGCAGTTGAGAAGAGCTCATAAGTACAGGGAAAATTTGACCGGCTAAGGCATGCAGATCACTCTATGGAGAAACCTCACGCAAAACTATCGTACTACGAACAGCTGCTTCCGCGATCGGTAAGAGTAGAAGTCCATCAAGAAGAAGACGGATCTTTTTGGGCGAAGGTTTTGAATTTTACCGGCTGCTATACCCAAGGAAAGAACTTCTCGGATTTACTCGAAATGGTTTCTGACGCCATCTATACTGTGCACGACGTTCCTGAGGAACTGCGCGCTTTCCTGCCGCGCTACATCCCTCAAGAGATCAAAGAGGAACTTGAACGCCAAGAGTTACAAAATCAGTTCGATAAGTTTATTGCAGACCAAATCCATGGCAATCGGGAGTTGGAGTTCGCACGATAATGGATAGACCATCACTCACCAACTGCTCACCGCAGGAGGTTTGTAGTGCACTTGGGCGCTTGGGTAAATTTCAGTGTGTTGGCGGCGGGAAACACAACATCAAAATACAACATCCCGATCTCAGGATGCCCTTCCCGCTTCCAAACCGCACCCCACTGAATCGCAATGTGGCGAAAGGGCTTGTAGACGACATTCTTATAGGGTTATTACATATCCCCGAAGAAGAGATTTACAAAGAACTGTGGTGTTGAGACGCCCCATCGGGGGTTTTTTCGTTTACTCCATACCTTGTGGTTGGGGGCGGGACTGCCATGCGCTACATCGTAACCAACTTTGCCTACGGCACCGGGCCGTATCTCCGGACCACGGAGCTTGCGCTTGCGCTGAACCGCGAGCTTGAAGCCGCCGGGGCCGAGCGCCTGGGCATTATCGTGCCGTGGGTTTACGGCGAGAAGCAAAGACGCATTATGCTCGAGGAGTTCGGCGAGTACGAACGCGCCCATCCCGGCGAGATTCTCCTCGATGCGAAGCTCGGGGCACTGCTCCGGAGCGTTTTTTATGGCGGCAACACGTATGAGCACGCGCTCCGCCTTTGGGTTGATCAGGCCGAGCGGATCAGCCGCGAGGCGCGGGAACACTTGAGCGCTATGATCACGCTCGAGGGTTTGAACGGCGGAGAGTACTCGATCCGGGGAAGCGATATTGTCCTGGAACTTTGCCGCGCGCCGCGCGTCTCCTACGGCATCGCCCCGGTTTACTCCGTAACCTTCGGCCATATCTCGGAGATTCTCGAGCATATTGTAGAAGAACCCGCCGAGGCGATTGCCGTGGATCGGGCTCTCGTCCGAGCGGCCATTCCCCTGGCGCGTTCACTCGAAGCGGCCGCGGCATTTCACGGTCTTGCCGAGCCGGGCACGTTTTCCTATCTTCAGAACCGCGCGCCGCGCTATCCCACCGAAGTAGCCATCCCGCCGACCATCTCTCCGCCAAAGCCATCGGCCGAACCGTTTGCCGAAGGCATCTATGTAACCATCACCGGCATTCCCGGCTTGGAGCGGCTCTATGCCGGGGCGCGATCGCTCGGTCTCAAACTCTACTCCAACGATCCGAAAGCCGTTCCGGAGAGCGAGTACCTCTCGCCGCACCTCATTCCCAATCCTCGGATTAAACTCCAGTTCGCGCGGAGCGGGTGGGGCTCGGTCTGGCTTTCGCAACTTGCCGGAACGCCTTTTGTTACGCCGGACTTCGATCCGTTCGACGACCCGGAGATTTACTTCAATAACCGCTGCATCGAGGAGCTGGGACTCGGCATCATCTACCGCGGCCAACCACTGGTTGGAATCTTGGATCAGGCCGAGCGGCTGCGTCCGGGCATCAGCGAACGCAATCAAAAGCTCCTCGAACGCTTCGGCACGCTCGACGGCAACGCTTACGCCGCCAAGCGTATTGCGGAACGCTACCTCGAGAAACGTTAGGAAACGTACGCCGTCCGCAATCTGGTATACTGAAGGGAGGGGATGGCCCTCCTCTTTTCTATGTACGGCAACCTCAAGGTACTCGCGCTGATTCCGGCTCGCGGCGGATCCAAGGGCGTGCCGAAGAAAAACATCCGGCCGCTGGCCGGCATACCGCTCGTGGCCCATAGCATCCGCGTTGCCCAGGAGTGTCCGGCCATTGATCGCATCATCGTTTCCACCGACGATCCTGAAATTGCGGAAGTGGCGCGAGCGTATGGAGGCGAGGTGCCGTTTCTCCGGCCGAAGGATCTTGCCGGGGACACCGCGCCGGATTACCCGGTGTTCGAGCATTGCCTCCAGTGGCTCGAAGCCAACGAAAACTACCGGCCGGATATTGTCTTACATCTTCGGCCCACGGGTCCGCTTCGCACCGTGCGCCAGATCAGTGAGTCCCTTGAGCTACTCGCTCGGCATCCGGACGCCGACTCGGTCCGCTCGGTGCACGAGCCGGATAAAACGCCCTACAAGATGTGGAAGATCATCGGCCCGCACATGGTGCCGTTTTTGCGCGACACCGGCATTCCCGAGCACTACAACACGCCCCGCCAGCTCTTGCCCAAGGTCTGGGCCACCAATGCCAATATCGGCGTCATGTGGCATCGGACGCTCGTCGAGAAAAAATCGGTGATCGGCGACGTCGTATTGCCCTATATCATTACCGAGCCGCAGGTGGATATTGATACCGAGTTTGATTTCGAGGTTGCCGAGCTGGTGTTGCGTAAACGCGCCCAAGAAAGAGAGAAAGCCGTCTGATCAAACACCCGCATGCCAACTATCTTTCTTGTCCTCGGCCAGTTCAGCCACTTTTCCGATGTCTTGCGGAGCCGCTTGATGCCGCTCTTGAGCGAGCGGTTCCGGGTTGTGGCCATCACCCCGGTGCTGGATGCGGCCGCGGCCGAGCGCGACGGCTTTCCGATCCATCCGAACATCGAATATCGGAAGTTCGCCCTGGCCCGTCCGAAGTTCTGGGCGATTTCCGACAAGTACCTGCGCGTGCCGTTCGTACGGAGCTTCGATCATCTCGCCTACATGCGCCATTTCTACCGGCGGCCGCACTGGTGGGTGCGACATCTCCTCATGCGCTCGCGCCTGCTGTTCCCGCGCTGGCTCTTCACCACCGATCGCATCACCCGATGGGAAGTGGCTCTGGCGCGGCCGGTGGATGAATTTCAAGAGCTCGTCCATCGCTACCGGCCGGTACTGCTCATCACCGCCACGCCGGGTTTCACCGCCTTTGAGGCCGAGCAGATCATAGCGGCAAAACGCCTGGGTCTGAAAACCGCGGCCATCAACATCAACTACGACAACCTGACCTCCAACGGCAAGATGATCCGGAAGACCGATTTCCTCGCGGTGTGGAATGCAATCATGGAGCAGGAAGCGCTGGAGCTTCACCGCTATCCAAGAGAGCGCATCGCCGTTGTCGGCTGCCTGCGCTTTGATCATTACTTCATCGATTCAGCCAGTCCTGCGTTTCCAACCCGGGAAGCGTTCCTCCGCTCCAAGGGGCTCGATCCGACGAGAAAAACCGTGGTCTTGGCCGGGCCAACGCCCTCCAACTACCCCCCGCGAGGGGAACTGGTTGAAACGCTCATGGGCATGAAGCGCGACGGCGCGCTTCGAGGTGATCCCAACATCCTCATTCGCATCCATCCTATTGATAAGCTCGAAACCTATCGGGATCTTCCGCGGATGGCCGGGGTTGCGATCGAGCGCGCCGGCCGCCAAACCCTGCCGGATACGGCCGGCGGCCAGAAGATTGAGATGGGTGAAGAGGATCTCATCAATCTGACTGCCACAATGAAGTACGCCGACGTGGTGCTCAATTTTGCCTCCACGGTTATCATGGAAGCCGCGATTTTCGACCGGCCGGTGATCAATATCGGATTCCCGGAGTACCGGCGGATCGTCTACGAATTCGAGTACAATAAGGGTTTGCTCGATACCGGCGCGGTGCGCTTGGCGCGCGACCCGGCGGAACTTGCCGCCGAGATCAACGAGTACCTCGCGCGCCCGGAGCGTGATCGCCAGGCCCGAGCGCGGCTTCTGGATCAGTACATTCCCTTCCGCGACGGCAAAACGT
This sequence comes from uncultured Candidatus Saccharibacteria bacterium, assembly GCA_964373495.1. Classification (GTDB taxonomy): domain Bacteria; phylum Patescibacteriota; class Minisyncoccia; order Sungbacterales; family SURF-37; genus JACQMJ01. The sequence continues at coordinate 26,714 of CAYJUW010000004.1, forward strand.
GGGAGCGCACCGCCGTGTTTATCGAGAGGATTGCACGGATGAATTAGTTCAGCAGCCGAGAGAATACGGATTCGTATATGTGCGAGCATTCGTATATTCGCGACTACTCCATGAAAACGGTTTTCCTCGCCATCTTCCAGGGAGTGGAGGCCAAAAACATTTTGCGGACGAGCGTTCTCCCCGAGCTCTTGAACGATCCGGACATCCGGCTGGTTTTTTTTGCCCGCACGCCGGAACGGGCCGAATACTACCGCAAAGAATTTTCTGATTCGCGCATCGTCTACGAAGCCGCGGACTGGAAGCCGCAGGGTCGCCTCGAGCGCTTTTTTGCGCTCCTGAAGTTCCAGCTTATCCGCACCGCTACGACCGACCTGCGGCGGCGGATGGAACTAGATCTGCGGGGGAACTATCTTAAGTACGCCTTCGGGCGGGCGCTGAATGTTCTGATCGCGCGGCCGAACGCGCGGCGGGTGGCGCGCTGGCTTGATAGGCATCTCGTCCGCGAGCCGGGATTTGCTCCGTTCTTTGAGCGCTACCGGCCGGATGTTGTCCTGCTCGCGCATCTCTTCGATGATCCTGAAATCGCGCTCTTGCGCGAAGCCAAGCGAAGAGGCGTGCCCACGATCGGATTCGTCAACTCCTGGGACAAGCTGACGGCGCGCGCGGCCATCCGCATTCTCCCCGACGAGCTTCTCGTCTACAACGACATCGTCCGCGCTGAGGCAATACGGCATGCCGATATGCCGGCCGAGCGTATCCATGTCGTCGGCATTCCGCAATACGATCTCTACTATGGCTATCGCCCCACCCCGCGCCGTGATTTTCTTCGTGCGCTCGGCATCGCGCCGGAGAAGCGCCTTATCCTCTACGCGCCCATGGGCGAGACCTTCTCCTCGGCGGATTGGGACATCATTGATCTCCTCAAGGGCTGGCTTGAGCATGGCGCGCTCGGTTCGGATATAGAGCTCTTTATCCGCTTCCAGCCCAATGACTTCGTGGATGAGGTCGAGCTGTCCCGGCGGCCGTGGCTGAAGTATGACCGGCCGGGAATCCGGTTCTCCCGGACGCGCGGCGTTGATTGGGATATGTCTGGTGAGGAGCTCGAGCGCCTCGCCGATACGCTGGCCCACATATCGCTCCTCGTTTGTTACGCCTCTTCCATTTCCGTGGATGCGGCCATCTTCGGCAAGCCGGTCATCAACATTGATTTTGAAATAAAGCCGCCGGCCGAACTTATGCGCTCGCCCACGCAGTTTTACCGCATGGAGCACTACCAAAAGGCCCTGGCTTCGGGCGGCATTCGGCTCGTGGATTCGCCGCAGGCGCTCGCGGAGTGGATCCGCACCTACCTCGCGCGGCCCGAGACCGACCGCGCGGGGCGGCGTCGGCTCGTTGCCGAGCAGTGCGGCCCGGCTGACGGGAAGGCGGGTGAGCGCATTGCCGGCGAGGTGCGGGCGGCCGGCCGGAGGCCGGCCGAACCCGTCGCGGCCGGATGGCGCCCGACCGTCCTCGCCGCGCTGGTTGCGTTCTCATCCCTCCTCGTCGGCGCGCTCTACGTCGCCCCGCCCCTCCTCATCGCCGGGCACCTCCGGAGCGAAGGCGCGCCCTATGTCCTCTCCCTGGAAAATTCGCGTAACGATCTGGCCTACCTCACCTGGGCCCGCGAGATCTACGACGGGCGCTTTCCGCCGGAGGATCCCTTCTCCGATACGAGCCCGCCGATTATTCAAAACCCGGTGCCCTCGGCCATTCTGGCCGGCTTCCTCGCGCTCGCCGGCGGCAAGGTCGTCCCGGCCTATCTCCTCGCCCTCTTCGTCTTCTCGCAAATAAATTTCCTCATGTTCTACTGGCTCGGCCGGCGCCTTACCGGATCGGCGCTCTTGGCGATCTGCTTTGCGCTCGTCGCGGTATTGACGCCGATTTCGCTGCGTATCTTGAACTTCGATGGTACTGCCTAACCTCAAAGAAATTTTCACGGATTTCGGCAACGACGGGCTGGCCGTATCCTTCCGCGAGTTCCTGGGCTACTTCGTCAAGCAGTTCTGGCCCGGGGTGAGCACCCAGGTCGACAAGCTGCCCTACATGCGCCTTGACTATCCGCTCCTGGTCCTGCCCTTCTTTCTCCTGGCCATCATCGCCTCGATCGCTTTCTGGGAGCGGCCGACGCGGCGGCGCGGCGTTTGGGCCGGGCTTACCACCGGCCTGCTCCTGTACGTCTATTTTAATACCTGGGTTTACTGGGTGATCGTGCTGGGTTTTCTTTCGATCTACGCCTTCATGCGCCGCCGCGATGATCCGGCGCGCCTCGCCGGGCTGGCGGCCTGCTGGGTGGCGTTTGCGGCCATGGCCATCCCGTTTGCCGCGAATTACCTTTCCTTCTCGGCGGCTCCCGGCGCTGCCGATTACCTGTACCGTCAATGGATTGCCGAGGGCCGGGAGCCCGGGCTCACCGCGCTCGGCTACGCCTACCTTCTTTATGCGTTCCTGGCCGCGGCGGTCATGCGGCTCTATTGGCCGAGCCAGTCCCGAAAGGCGCTATTGTTCCTGGCGATGATTGCGGCCATGGTCATGGTGTGGAACGTACAGCTCCTGACCGGTTTCGTGCCCGCACCGGATCACTGGAAGCGGATCATTAGCGTGGTCATCTTCATCATCCTCTTTCAGATGGGCGCCGATCTCATCCAGCGGATGAGGAGGAATCTTCCGCGCGCCGCCGCGGCGGCAACGGTCTTGATCGTGCTCCTCGCCGCCGCGGCAGTGGCCAAGAAGATCGTGAACGCCGCGTCCCTTTCGGCCGGCCTCCAGCCCTGGGTGGCCGCGAAGTACGCCTTTCCGCCGGAACTCGCCGATTCCTGGGCATGGATCAGCGAACATCTTCCCGGCGAGCCGAAAATCATTTCGCCCTCGACCATGACCTCGCAGTACCTCGCCGTCTACACCGCCGCGCGCCCCGTGGTGCCCTACGGCATCTTGACGCCGCTGCCCATGGCCGAGATCGAGCAGCGCGTTCTCACGGCCAATCGCCTCTTCGGCGTTTCGGAAGACCGCCTCCGCGCCGAGCTCGGGGATCTGGATCGGGTGCCGCCGGAGTGCGCCGGGCCGGAGTGTTTTGACCAGCGGCTGAATTTTACCAAGACCCGCTTCAACCTCTACGGCTGTTACTTTTTCCGCGAGCCCTTCAACGCGGCGGTCAACCGCGCCTGCGCCATGCCCGATGAGTACCGCGAGGCCATGGTTAGGCGCTACCGCCAGACCGCGGCCGACTGGTCCGATGTGGATGCGGACTACGTCTACTACGGCCCCCACGAGCGGCAATTCGCCCGCGTCGAGTTTCGGAAGGATCCGCGCTTTACCCTGGTCTACGAAAACCCGCTGGTGGAAATCTACCGGATCGAAAAGAAATGAGAAAAGAGAAATTAAAGAAATGAGAAACGAGAACGGAGAAGTGAATCACCCGAAGATCAACAGCTTTGAAGATCTTCTCGTGTGGCAGAGGGCGCATCAGCTTATGCTCGGCGTGTATACCTTTATCGAACTACTTCCGGCAGACGAAAAATATAACCGGGTCCTCCAGCTCAAACGGTCTGCGAGTTCTGTGCCGGCTAACATTGCAGAAGGATTCGGGAGATTCCATTATCAGGAGAACGTTCAGTTTTGCAGACAGGCCCGCGGTTCCCTCGCAGAGACAAGGAACCATATCATCGCTGTGCGAGACCTCCGACAAGCCCCCGCTGATCTATGTGCAAAGCTCATCGCTGAATGCGAGGAAGTGCGAAGGTTGCTGAATGGTTACATCAAGGCGACAATCGCCCGCAAGCGCTCCACCCAATAGTCTCGTTTCTCTTTTCTCATTTCTTCTTTCTTTATCGTGAAAACCATTTTTATAACCTGTTTCACCGGCCTCATCTCGCGCAATATCTTGGCCACGGATGTTCTGCCGCGGCTCCTCCATCACGGTAGCGTGCGCCTGGTGGTCGTCGCGCCCGAGAGCCGGGCAAAGGTTTTGCGCGAGGAATTCGGCGGCGAGCGGGTAGTGGTCGAAGGGGTGGCTATGGCTCAGCTCCGGGGCCTGGAGCGTTTCTTCTGGATGCTGGCGACAAACTTCCTTTCCACCACTACCCGTCGCGTCCAGCGCCGGGCCAAGTTCGCCCGCGACGGCAGTCGGTTCGATTATGCGGTTTCACTCCTCCTCGGGTTTCTGGGTCGGAGCCGGGTCGTCCGCCGCATCTTTCGCGCCGTGGCCAATGCCGCAGCGCCAGCCGGAAGTTTTGCGCACCTCTTCGATCGCTACCATCCCGATCTCGTTTTCTCGACCGACGTGTACACCCCGGAGGACGTGCGCCTCATGCGTATCGCTCGTCGCCGCGGCATTCGCGTCATCGGCATGGTGCGCTCCTGGGACAACGTGACCTCAAAGACCCTTCTCACCGTCATTCCTGACCGGCTTGCGGTGAATACGGAGCGGATCGGCCAGGAGGCAGTCGGCTACGGCGACGTGCCGGCCGAGCGCATCCGCGTCGTCGGCATCCCGCACTACGAGCGCTACCGCACCGAGCCGCGCACCCCGCGCGACGCGTTCTTCGGGCGCTACGGCTTTGATCCGTCAAAGAAAATGATCCTCTTTGCACCGCCGAGCGACACCTACCTGAAAGGCGATCCGATTGCGCCGGTGGTACTGGAAGCCCTAGAAAGGGTGGATGCCCAAATTCTCGTTCGCATGCCGCTCGTCGGCGCCACCGAGCTCGGTGGCTGCCGGCCGGCCGCGCATGTGGCCTTTGATCGCCCCGAAAACTCGCCGGATTTTATCGAAGCCCACCTCTCGCGCGCCGCGGACCAGCATCTCGCTGATTCGATTTATCATTCGGATCTCGTCATCACCTGGGCTTCGACCATGATCATTGATGCCATCGTCTTCGGGAAACCGGTGGTGCTGATCGGCTTTGATTCAGCGCCCCGGCCCTATGCCAAGAGCATCACCCAGTACTATGACTACGACCACCAGAAGCGGATCCTGGAGACCGGCGGGGTGCGCCTGGCCAGGAACCCGGAGGAGCTCGCCGATTCCGTTGGGCGCTACCTTGGCGATCCGAATCTGGACCGGGCCGGCCGGCAGCGGATTTTGGCCGAGTACTGCGGTGCGCTCGATGGCAAGTCCGGCGAGCGCGTGGCCAATCTCCTGCTGTCGCTGGTGTAACCCCATGGCCGGCCACTCTCATATCCCATTTCAGAACGAGGACGTTGCCGTTGGAGAGGTGCGCTGTGACCTCTGCGGCTCGGATGATCGCGAATTTCTTGGCCAGTCGGCCGCTGACAAAGCCACGGCCGTGATCTGCCGGCGGTGCGGCCTCATCTTCCTCTCGCCGCGGATGACGCCGCAGTGGTATAAGCGCTACTATGAAACGGAGTACCGTTCGCTCTCCGGCGCTCCGGCCGATGTGGACCGGGTATTTGAAAAAGGCCGAATGCACGGCCGGGCGCTGGCCGAGGAACTCCGGCCCTACCTCCCCTCGCGCGGCCTCTTGGTCGAGGTCGGGTCAAGCGCCGGCGGGGTTTTGGCCGGGTTCCGCGACGTGCTGGAGGGGATCGAGGTCCTGGGCATTGAGCCCTCGGAGCGGGAATCGCGCTACGCGCGGGCGCATGGCATCCCGACCCGGCAGGCGGTGATTGAGGATCTCGCATTCACGAGCGGAGATATTCCGCTGGCCGAGTGCATTCTCTCATCGCAATCGCTGAACCATTTCCTCTCCCCGCGCGCGTTTTTCACCTGGGCCTGGCATGCGCTAAAACCCGATGGCCGCCTCGTAGTTGAAGTTAAAAATTTCCGCCAGCAGGTGCGCCGCTCCGGCCGGATCGCCAGCTCCATCCAGATTGATCACGCCTCCATGTTTACGCCCGAGACCCTGGCCGAGTACCTTCGCGCTGCCGGGTTTGACATCACGGCGCTGTACCACGACGAAGGGTTGTCCCTCGGCGAGATTCACTCGCGGCGCCTGAAGGGTCTGCCCGGCTACCAGATCATCGCCGTGGCCGCCAAGGGCGGCCGGGTGCCGTTTACGGCCGCCGCGGAGGCGATCGATCCGCGGGCTTACGGGAAAATTCGCGCTTCGCTCCGCCCGATCAATATCGCGCTCCATCACTATCTCCGGTACCGGTGGTGGGGAGAGTTACTCTCGAGGTAGTTTGGCAGTATGCCCCTCATCATTCTCACGGAACCAAGAGGGTATTCGCCCCGCGCCCTGGCCGCGCTCCGGAAGGTCGGCCCGGTCTTCACGTGGGATCGCGCCCGCCGCGACGTGCGGGTTTTGAAACGGGCCGAGGTGCTCGTGGTGAAGCTCGGGATGAAAATCTCCAAAGCGGTGCTGGAGCGCATGCCGAATTTAAAAATCATCGCCACATCCACCACCGGCCTCAACCACATTGATACTGCCGTGGCCGAGCGGCGGGGGATCCGGGTCATTTCCCTCCGCGGCGAGGCGCGGTTCTTAAAGAGTATTACGCCGACGGCCGAGGAAACGATCGGCTTACTCATCATGCTCATGCGGAATCTCCCGTGGGGGTTTGACGCCGTGCGCCGCGGGCAGTGGCAGAAGGAACAATTCTACGGCCGCGAGCTGGCCGGCAAAACGCTTGGCGTCATTGGGTTCGGCCGCCTGGGCTCCATGGTGGCGCGCTTCGGCCGGGCGTTTGGCATGGCAGTCATCGCCTGCGATCCCTATGTCTCGGCCAAAGAAATGAGAAAAGGGAAAGTAAGAAAAGTAGAAATGGAGGAAGTGTTCAGGAGAGCGGACGTTATTTCCAATCATGTACTCTTAACACCTCGCACCTCACACCTGATCAAGCGCCGCCATTTCCGGCTGATGAAGCCGACGGCCTACTATATCAACACCGCCCGCGGCGAGATCAATGACGAAGCAGCACTTCTTGAGGCATTGCAGAAGAAATGGATCGCCGGCGCGGCGCTCGATGTGCTCGCCAACGAAGATCCCAAAGGACGTCATGTGAAACGCCACCCGCTGGTGCGCTATGCAAGACGCTATAAAAATTTCATCATCGTCCCGCACCTCGGCGGTGCCACGTTTGAGTCCATGCAAAAAACCGA
>CAYJUW010000005.1:0-29176 GCA_964373495.1 uncultured Candidatus Saccharibacteria bacterium
TGGTAGGCAACACGAACGGATAGGCCGCCCCGTTCGAAGTTTCACTACCGGGTATACCCCATGAGCTTTGAGGTAATCACAAAACTCAAGCGCGAGATCGCCGGGTTCCGCGACGATCCCGAAGCCCGGAAGATCGGCCTCGTCACCGAGGCCGGCGACGGCATTGCCAAAGTATCCGGACTCTCCGAGGCCATCTCCCAGGAGCTCCTGGCCATTGAGAGCCAGGGCGGAGACGTGCCGGCGCTGGCCGCAATCCTCGAAGAGGACGCCATCGGCGCCATCATCCTCGGCCGGGCCGGGGGCGTGCGGGTGGGGGACCGGGTCCGGCAGTCGGGCACGGTGCTGGCCATCCCGACCGGGGAAGAGCTCCTCGGCCGGGTGGTGAACCCCTTGGGCGATCCGCTCGACGGCAAGGGCGTGGTGTTTAAAAATCCAGACCAAGCGAAGCGCTACCGCCTGGAGCGCTCCGCGCCCTCGGTCGTGGCGCGCGAATCTGTCTCGACCCCGCTCCACACCGGCATCAAAGCCATTGACGCCATGATCCCCATTGGCCGGGGCCAGCGCGAGCTTATCATCGGCGACCGGCAGACCGGGAAAACGGCCATTGCCATTGATGCCATTCTCAACCAGAAACAGGACGCGGCCTTGCCCGCCGAAGCTTTAGCGAAGGCGGGCCGCCGCCAAGTTATCTGCATCTACGTGGCCATCGGCCAGAAGGACTCCAAAGTCGCAAAAACCCTACAGCGCCTGGCCGATGCCAATGCGCTCCAATACACGATCATTGTCTCGGCTCCGGCTTCGGCTCCGGCGGCGCTCAAGTACTTGGCGCCCTTTGCCGGCTGCGCCATTGGCGAATACTTCATGGATCAGGGCGCGGATGCCCTCATCATCTACGACGACCTCTCCAAGCACGCCGATGCCTACCGCGAACTCTCGCTGCTCCTGAGGCGTCCGCCGGGCCGCGAGGCCTATCCGGGCGATATTTTCTATCTCCATGCGCGGCTCCTGGAAAGAGCGGCCAAGCTCGATGCCGCGCATGGCGGCGGATCATTGACGGCCATGCCCATCATTGAGACCAAGCTCGGCGATATTGCGGCCTATATTCCCACCAACGTCATTTCCATCACCGACGGCCAGATTTATCTGGAATCGAACCTCTTTTACCAGGGCATCCGGCCGGCCCTGAACGTCGGGCTCTCGGTTTCGCGCGTGGGCTCCGCGGCCCAGACCACGGCCATGAAAAAAGTGGCTTCGCGCCTGCGGCTCGAGCTGGCCCAATTCCGCGAACTGGCGGCCTTCGTGCAGTTTGCCGCCGACCTCGACGAGCACACCCGCGCGCGCATCCGCAGAGGCGAGCTCCTGACCGAGGTCCTGAAGCAGCCGGACGGCAAGCCGATGGCCTTTGAACGCGCCGTGGCCATTCTTTACGCCGCGCTGAATGGCCATCTGGACGATATCCCCCTGACCGCCGTGAAGCGGTTTGAAACCGAATTCCTGGCCTATCTCGACCTGCGGCACCAAAAAGATATCCTGGTTCCGATCCGGGAAACCGGGGACTTGAATGAACACCAAACGCAATTGCTGACCACAGCCCTGAGCGACTTCAAACGCCTATGGATTCCCTCCCCGGACTGAAAGCCCGCCTCCGCGCCGTACAAAATATCAGCCAGATTACCAAAGCCATGGAAGTGGTGGCCGCCACCAAAATGCGCCGGGCCCAGGGAGCGGCCCTGGCCTCCCGGCCCTACGCCATGCGGGCTCTGGAACTGCTCGGCCGCATCAGCGCGGCGGCGCCGAGCATAACCCCTCTGATGGTGAGCCGGCCGGTGCGCGCCACGGCACTGCTCGTTGTTGCCGCTGATCGGGGCCTGGCCGGTCCGTTCAATGCCCAGGTCTTCCGCGCCGTTGAGGGATTCCTGTCCGCTGATCCGTACCGCGCTGAAGAAGGCCATCGCTACGCCGTGGTGGCCGTGGGCAAGAAAGCCATTGCCTACGGCGCCAAACGGCGCTGGGAACTGGCCGGGTCATTCCGGGACTTCGGCGACTACGCCCGGCCCGAAGATACTCTACCCTTGGCTGACCTTCTCGTTTCCGGCTTCAACGCCGGCCGCTGGGATCGGGTGATGGCCGTATCCACCCATTTCCGCACCACCCTCCGCCAAGAAGTGCTCACCCGCCAGATTCTGCCCACCGATGCCGGGAAAATCCGGGAAACGATTGATGAGATCATGCCGGAGCGAGGACGCTGGGCCGAAACGGCCGAGAAGGGGCGGCCGCCCGGGCGCACGGCGCCGAGGACCGAGTACCTCTTTGAACCCTCGCCGCAAGAGGCCCTGGATGCGCTCCTCCCGCACCTCATTGCCATGCATATCTACCACCTGGTGCTCGAAGCCAACGCCTCGGAGCACTCGGCCCGGAGAGTAGCCATGAAGAACGCCTCGGATAACGCCGATGAGCTCTCGGGCCAGCTCGCCCGGGAGGCCCATAAAGCCCGCCAGGCCGGCATCACCACGGAAATCATTGAGATCACCGGAACCCAAAACGCGCTCGCCCTATGATGCCAATCTACGAATCGTATGCCAATCTGGCTAATTGCGGATCGGCATTCGCGATTTGTAGATCGGCATAAAATTGCATATTGGCATCACATGACCATCTCTGAACACGGGCCAACCATGGAACCAAGAAAAAACCTGACCACGGAGAAAAGCGCCGGAACCATCGCCCAAATCACCGGCCAGGTGGTGGACGTGGCCTTCCCGGAGGAATCGGCCCTGCCGGCAATCGGCCATGCCTTAACGATCAGCGCCGAGGGGCGCTCGGTCGTGCTCGAAGTCGCCACGCACCTTGAGCCGGGGCGCATCCGGGCTCTGGCGCTTTCTTCCACGGACGGCCTCCGGCGGGGACTTGGCGTCAAAGACACCGGCGGGCCGATCCGCGTTCCGGTCGGGCCGGAAGTCCTCGGCAAGATGTTCAACGTCGTCGGCCAGACCCTGAACGTGGATTCGGCCGCGACCACATTCAAAACGTTCTGGCCCATCCGCCGGCCGCCGCCGCCGCTGGCGGAGCAGGCCACCAAAACCGAGGTCTTCGAAACCGGCATCAAAGTCATTGACCTTTTAGCGCCCTTCATCAAGGGCGGGAAAGTCGGGCTCTTCGGCGGCGCCGGCGTAGGCAAGACCGTGCTCTTAATGGAACTCATCCGCAACGTGGCCGAGGAATCGGGCGGCTATTCGATCTTCGCCGGAGTCGGGGAGCGCACCCGCGAGGGCAACGACCTCTGGCGGGAGATGAGGGAGTCGGGCGTCATGGCCAAGACCGCGCTCGTCTTCGGCCAAATGAACGAGGTGCCCGGCGCGCGGCTGCGGGTGGGGCTGACCGCCCTGACCATGGCCGAATACTTCCGCGATGAGGAACGCCGCGACATACTGCTCTTCATTGACAACATCTTCCGCTTCTCGCAGGCCGGATCCGAGGTCTCGACCCTGTTGGGCCGTATGCCCTCGGCCGTGGGCTACCAGCCGACGCTGGCGAGCGAAATGGGCGAGCTCCAGGAACGAATCACCTCGACCACATCCGGATCTATCACCTCGGTCCAGGCCATCTACGTGCCGGCCGACGACATTACTGATCCGGCGCCGGCAGCCACCTTTGCCCACCTGGATTCCACCATTGTCCTCTCGCGCGCGCTGACGGAAATCGGCATCTATCCGGCCGTGGATCCCCTGGCTTCAACCTCAAGCGCTCTGGACCCGAACGTCGTGGGGCAGGAGCACTATGAGACCGCGCGCAAGATCCAGCAGATCCTCCAGCGCTATAAGGAGCTGCAGGACATCATTGCCATCCTCGGCTTGGAGGAGCTCTCGGACGAAGATAAACTCGTTGTGCACCGCGCCCGGCGGATCCAGAAGTTCCTCTCCCAGCCCTTTTTCGTCGGCGAGACGTTCACCGGCCGGCCGGGCGCCTACGTTAAGCTCGGAGAAACCATCCGCGATTTCAAAGCCATCTTAAACGGCCAGTATGACGACCGGCCCGAGGACTTCTTCTACATGAAGGGGGATCTTCGAGGGTAACCCCGCCCCGCGACTATTCTCAAATTCTTAAGAACATCGGAATAGCCAGGGGCCGGCCTGACCGCACCATGCGCATTACGATCGCATCGCTCAAAGGCGTCCAATTTGAAGGCCAAGCCGCTTCACTGAACGTGAACACGGCGTCGGGCGAGATCACTGTGCTCGATAACCACCGGCCGCTCCTCACCCTGCTCAAGCCCGGCGCCGTGATCATCGGGGATCGGCGCGGGACGCGCCGAGAGCTCGAAATCCGCGGCGGATTCCTCGAAGTCGGGCTGAAAAACGAACTCTACCTCCTGGCCGATTAGCACCCGCCGCACCGCACGTCTCTGCCATGGCACGTCTCATTGACCAGGCCGTTGATCACGCCCATTACCGGGCCGATGCCTGCATTGTGTGGTGCTTTGATGACCGCTTCTCGCCGTTGCTCGAGACGCTGATCAAGCGGGAAGGTTTTTCGCGCATTGATCTCATTAAGGTCGCCGGCGGCGCCAAAGATCTTGCCAGCCCGGCACATACCGACGATCGGCGGTATTTGCTTGCTCACATCGAGAAGTCCATCACACTCCACCACCCTCGCAAAATCATCCTCATGGTCCATGCCGAGTGCGGGGCCTACGGCCGGCCATTCTCGAACCGGGAAGAAGAAACGCAGTTCTATGCCGGCGAGCTCGGCAAAGCCGCCCGAGCGCTCGGCCAACTCGTGCGCCAGGCACGCGGCGCCATCGCCCTCTTAACGTACTACGCTGACTTCGGAGGGCTCTCGGCGGTACCGTAGCCGCCGGCCTTTTGGTATGATGCCGGTATGATTACCAAAACCACGGTTCACCCCGTTACAACCGGATGCCCCATGCCTTCACCCCGTTAGATAGTTTATCTAACGGGGCAAGGGTCGGGTTGTAACGGGGTTCACGGGTTTAACGTGGCCTGCGAGGAGAACGCCCGGGAGGGAATTGGGCATCTCCGCGATGACCTGGATAGCGAGGAGGCGCGGGTATTCTTTGATCAGGCCCGCCAGCGGGGTTCGGCCGAGTTTGAGGACGACGAAGGCCGCCAGTATACGCTCATCTACCAGAACGGCTCCTACATCCTCACCCGCCGCTAATCCCTCGAAACGTTGCGCCACGCGGAGAAAATCCGCGCTGGCTTGACTTATAAATGCAGTAATGTTAACATGCTAACGACAAAAATCGAACAAGGAGGCCAGTGGTGATCCCCCAACTCGTCTTCCGCCATTCGTGGGTTTATGAGATGCATTTGAAGCGCCCGAAAGGGTCACGGGCGGTTTCGCCAAAAGTGCTCAGGCAACGCATCGTGAACTACGAACAGTTGTGGCGGGAAATCGGCTCCAAAATTTTGCGGGAGCTCGAACGCGTTACCAGCCTCCGTTGGCAAGAACGGGAGATTATCTGCTACATCATCACCACCGACACGCCGAGGGCGTTTTCGGACCCATTGACCCTCCCCGCGTGGCGAAATATGAAGTTCTTCGTCAACACCCTCACCCATGAGCTCATTCACCGGCTCCTGACTTACGGGGCCCCGCAGCGTCTGCTGAGCCAGAATTGGCAGACACTCATGCGGAGATACCGGAAGTACCCGCGACTCGTGCGGACGCACATCGTCGTACATGCAATCCATGCCTTGGTGTTGAAGCGACTTTTTGATGAGAAGACACTACGCGAGGAGATACGCTCGCGCAAGAATCCGTCCTACGTCCTTGCTTGGAAAGTCGCTCAAGGGGAAGGGTACGAAAACGTGGTGCGAATGCTGACCGGGAGGAAATAAGATGTCATCAGAATTCGTACGGCTTTACCGAGAGGACCAGGGTGATCGGGAAAAGCTCGGCCAACTCCAAGTTGCCGAGCGTGAGCGGTTCGGACAAGAGATGCAGGAACGAGACGCGTCCAGTGGCAGCGGTACCCCACGATTCCTACCGTCACTGACGAAGAACGGAAACGCTGGGACGTCCCACCTCTTGATCTTCAAGAATCGGAATAATCCGAGAGGGAAGGCAGCGTGGGCAAGAAACCGGCGGCGCAGGACCTCTCCATATCGGTCCAACCCTTGCACGTGCACCTGCACGCGGTGTGAGGATGGATTGGGCCATTGCGACAATCCGCGGAACGGGTGCAACTGGTCGCGCGCCCCGAAACCGCGAACGCCGAGCTCACGCTGAGCTCGGCTTTTTCATAATCCTAGAAAACCTTGAAAGTTCTGCACCAAGCTTAACTTGGCACCGCGTTGTTCATTTGCACGGACACGCTGGGCCTGGGCTGGCTGCCTCACCGGCCTCTGGTGGTGTGGGCGCCGGGAGGATTTTATCCAGCACCCGGCCTGCGGCTTTGCGCAGTAGGCCCTCCTGGCTGTTGATCTCTTCCAGCGTACCCAGGATCGACTCGGACTCGGCCAGCGCTTCTCGGCTCTTCTCGATGCGCTGGCGGATTTGGGGTGCCGGCGGGAGCTTGGCGGAAGGAGCAGACGCCCCCTCCTCGGCCGGAACCACGGCTTCAAGCTCGCGCTCCACGGCGCTGATTGTATCGCTAAGCTCCCCCAGGAGCTTTTTTCGTTTCGCGGCCGGACTCTGGGGGATGACCAGTTTTTCCCTGAGGAACCGCGGCGCTGTTTCCTCAAAGAAGCGATCCAGGCCGACCGCGGCCAAGGCGCTGTGCCGCATCTCGGGCGAGACACGGTAAAAGACGACGTAGACGAGCCCGCCCGCAACGGCGAGATAGAAGATTCTCCGGATCATCCTCCCATGGTACCACAAAAACCCCGGCGAGAACCGGGGTTTTGCCTAGGGCCGTAGGGCCGGATCAGGAGCGATTACATCATCCCTCCTCCACCAGGAGCTCCGGGGGCGGCCATCATGGCCGGTGAGGACTCCTTGCGCCACGAAGCCCAGAGGGCCCAGACGCCGACGACCAGGTGCAGGAGCGAGTCGGCCGGGTTTTCCAGGTTTGCGCCGAGGAAACTCGCGTAGCCGAACAAACTGTAGAGGCCGACCAGCACCCCGACGATGCCGAGGAGCATGACCAGCGGCCGCTGGAGGTTAGCCCCGAGGACAAAGGCGGCAATCAGCGCGACGATCCCGAGGACGAGGTGAGCCCAGTTCTCGGCATTGTCAAACCACCACGCCGAACCAAAAATGCTTCTCTCCGCCGTGGGACCGATGACGCCGAACCCGAGGAGCCCGACCGCCACCAGCACCACACCGCCGATCAGCAAAAATTGCTTAGGATTCACGTGTGTTTTTAATGATTAGGTACGGACGACCTTTGCCCAGCCGTTCGGCAGAAACGCCGCTGGGACGCGCGCATAATTCAGTATCCAGTATAGCACCCCCGGGCAACGCGGCAGAAGCCACTTGTTCACAATCATCCAATGCCCGCTCAGGCCGGTTTGGGGAGAACTTCGCCCGCCACCTTTCCGGCAATTTTGATAGACGGCCGGAGGGTCGCTTCGCCCTCATCCCACGATGCCGGGCAGACCCGGCCGGGATGTTCATGCACGAACTTCAGGGCCTTCAGCTTGCGCAGGAGCTCGCCGGCGGAGCGGCCGATATTGTCCGAGACGATGTCGCAGGCCCGGAGCACGCCGTCGGGATCAATGATAAAGGCCGCCCGCTGGGCAACGCCGCCTTCCTCATCGTAGATGCCAAGCTCGCGCGCCAAGCGGCCGTTGTGATCGGCAGCCATGGGGTAGGAGAGGCCAGTGATCAGCGTCTCGGCATCCACCCAGCCCTTATGGGTGTAGACGGTGTCGGTCGAAGCGGAGACGATTGCAGCGCCAAGTCCTGAAAATTCTTCGAAGCGCGTGTTCAAATCAGCAAGCTCGGTCGGGCAGACAAAGGTGAAATCCTTGGGGTACCAAAAGAGGATCAGCCATTTGCCGGCAAAATCCGCGGAGGTCAAGCGGCCGACATCATCCCGTTCGGGGAAATAGGTCTCCAGCGAGAACTCGGGAAATTTTTGGTCAACGATGAACATAAGGAGTATAGTGAGTAGTACGCAATGAATAGTGGCCAGGAAGCAACGGGAAAAGCGTAGCATGACGGTGAGAAAGTTTCAAGAGGTAATCCGTGCCTGGTACCGGCACCACGGCCGGCACGATCTCCCGTGGCGTAAGACCCGCGATCCCTACCGCATCCTCGTATCCGAGGTCATGCTCCAGCAA
Source organism: uncultured Candidatus Saccharibacteria bacterium (assembly GCA_964373495.1). Lineage (GTDB taxonomy): Bacteria > Patescibacteriota > Minisyncoccia > Sungbacterales > SURF-37 > JACQMJ01. Next base: position 8,250 of record CAYJUW010000005.1, read on the forward strand.
ACGCAGGTGTCGCGCGTGCTCCGCTACTACCCGCGGTTCCTGAAGGCATTCCCTAACCTCACGGCGCTCGCTCAGGCCCCACTGGCGCGGGTGCTCCGGTTCTGGCAGGGGATGGGCTATAACCGCCGCGCCCTCTACCTAAAGCGTCTGACGCGAATTATCATAGCCAAACACGTCGGCCGCATGCCACGCGACCCCGCCGCGCTCCGGGAGCTCCCCGGCGTTGGCCCGGCCACGGCCGGGGCCATCGCCGCCTTTGCCTTCGGGAAGCGGGTCGCATTTCTGGAAACCAACATCCGGCGCGTCTACCTCCATTTCTTTTTTCCGCACCGCCGGCGCGTAGCCGACCGTGAAATTATCCGTGAAATCCGGCGCACCATGCCGGGCCATGATCCGCGCCAATGGTACTATGCCCTGATGGATTACGGCGCGCTGGCGTTAAAGGGAGTGGAGAATCCCAACCGCCGGAGCGCCGCGTACCGCCGCCAGCCGCGTTTGAGCGGCTCGCGGCGCGAGCTCCGCGGCAAGATCCTCGCCGCGATCCTCGCGCGCCGGACGGTCGCGCCAGCAGTGCTTCGCCGGCAGCTCCCGAGCCGGCACTGGGCGGAGGCACTCCGCGACCTCCGCCGTGACGGCCTCGTCCGCCTGCGAAACCGCCGCCGCTCCGTTATTAAAGTTATTGAAAGTTATTGAAGTCCGAAAGTTATTGAAGTCCGACTTCAATAGATTACTTCAATAGATTACGACTTCAATAGATTAGAGATTAGGACGAAACAATGATTCGCGACGCGTTCCGCGCACATCAGCTTCGACCATGGAATCGAAAAACAAAAAACTCATCTTCCTCTTCGCCGGCGCCGCCCTCTTCGCCGCAGCGCTCATCCTGGGCGTAAATGCGCTCTTAGCGCGCCTGCCGCACGCGCCGCCATCGGAAGGATCCCCCCTGGCGCCGATCCGCCGAGATACCGACATCCGCATCCGGGCCCCGGGAGACAAGGGGCCGGGGCGAACCACAGGCCCCATCTACGAAATCAAAAACGGCGGCGTTGACGATCGGCCCGTTACCTATACCGCTGCCGGCTTCACGCCGGCCGAGCTTACCATCCGCTCGAGCGACCCCATCGGCTGTGTCATCACCGTCACCAATACGAGCGCAGCACCCCTGCGCGTCCGGGTCGGCCCGCATGACCCGGCCGGCGACCCGGGCGCCGACTACGGCTCAATCGCCCCGGGCCAAACCGGCATCCTTGACGCGCGCTACCCCGGCCTCCAGGAAATCGTCCTGCACAGCCACGACCAGCCGGAGCACACCTTCCTCGTCCGCTACGGCGAGGGATGCCGGTAGCGGTATTGACATTCAACTTAAAAAGAGTAGCCTAACGTTGTTCTTTCAATTCGCTACCCACTCCTAACGTTCCTAACGATGTGGATCGCTGAGCACGATTGGCCGGCCTCGGAAGAAAGGGAGGGGAAGAATGGATAGAGCTTCTAAGGCGCTGCTGTCTAAAAGACACCGCAGGCGCCGGAGTGTGTCGTGGCCGTCTGCTCTGTTTGTGGTTGCCTGCGGCGTGTTCGTCCCGCTCGCTTTAAGTATAGTGGCCTGTCCACTGCTCCAACGGTGGCGGGAACGCCCGCCGCAGGTATCGGAGGCACCCCGCCTTCAGGAGCACGAACGCCTTGTTATCGAGGAGGCCGTAGGATTTGCCCGCCTTTGGAAGCACCGTGAAGGGTTTCTCCAGGCAGTGGGACAGCCGCTCGATTGGAAGCCCGCGGACTACCACAAGGCGCGTCAGCTCTTCGAGGAAGCGCGTCCATATTTCGAGACCGTTTTTTCGACCGCCGAAAGCCTCTCCGCCGGGGCCAGCAACCCGGGGGCGAGCTTCCCCGGGCTGGAAGCGGCTCTGGACTTGCTCTTTGAAAAGTTGGCGCTCACCTTCTGCACGGAGTTCAAACTGCGCTGCATCCGCGGGGTATTTCCCGTGCCGCGCCTGCTGAACGGCCAAGACACCCCTGCGGAGAACCCAGGGGTGTTTTCATTGTTTCGTCCGCCAGGATACCCCGCCACGTCAGACGTGGCGGGAGGAATGGCGGCGACGAAACAATGACCCCCTCCTTTTCGCGCTCCCCATGGGTAGCTACCCGTATCAGGTTCAAAAACGCGCCGTTACCTCGCCACGATACACGGCAGGTGCCCGCGCCAAAGGAGGGGTGAACAATCGCGCCTACCGCAAGCGCCGCAGGATACCGCACCGCGTGCGGTGCGGTTGTTCATTTCCGCGGGTAAACCGATTATAATAACCACAATGCCTCGCCGGAACGAACGCAAAAAAGCCGCACGCGACGCACGCGCCCGCCCGCGGCCGCGCTGGCACGATGACCTGGCGCCTGAAACCAAGCAGAGCATAGTTGCTGTCATTTTTTTTGCGCTGGCCGCCATATCGGTACTGGCCTACTGGGGCCGGGCCGGCGCCCTCGGCTCCTACCTCTTCCAAGCCCTGACCTTTGCGGTTGGCCAGGCCTACTTCCTGATCCCGGTCACCTGTGCCCTGATCGGTTTTTCCTTTCTCCTCACCTTGAAGCCGCGGCGGGTGCCGACCACGCTCATCGGCGGCGGGCTCTTCCTCGTCTCGGCCTTGGCCGTCGTTGATCTCCTGTCTCCCAACCGCGCCGGCGGTTGGATCGGGTACCTGGCCAACCGCCCGCTGGTGAGCATGCTTGAGCGCTGGGCCGCGGGCATCATTGAGCTTACCCTCCTCGTGGTGGCCGTCCTCATCATGGCCAACATCCCGCTTTGGAGGGCCAAGAAACCCGAGGAGGAAGCCGGGGCCGCACCCCAAGCGCTTCCGACTCCGGCCGTGCCGCTCAGGCCCGGAGCGGAAGGGAACCCCCAGGCGAGAGCCGATGCGCTGCGAGCCGGATCAAGCGTGATGGTCGAGACGGTTGAGCCCCACAGCCGAGGGGAGGGCGGAGAGTTTGCCATTCGCGCGAGAAAGCCGAGCAGGGCCTGGCGCCTCCCGCCGTTAGCGCTTCTGGCCGACGACCGCGGCACGCCATCCTCCGGCGACATCCGCGCCAACGCCAACATCATCAAGCGCACCCTCTTGAATTTCGGCATTGACGTGGAGATGGGCGAGGTTTCGGTGGGCCCGACGGTCACGCAATATACCTTAAAGCCGGCCGAGGGGGTAAAGCTCGCCCGGATCTCGGCGCTGCAAAACGACCTGGCCCTGGCGCTCGCCGCCCACCCCATCCGCCTCGAGGCCCCGATCCCGGGGAAGTCCCTGGTCGGCATTGAGGTGCCCAACCGCTCCATTGCCATGGTCGGACTCAAGAATTTGCTCGAGAACGAGATTTTCGCCACATCCGAGGCCCCGCTCCTCTTCGCCCTGGGCCGCGATGTGGCCGGATCGCCGGTCTACGCCAACCTTTCGAAAATGCCGCACCTCTTGATTGCCGGCGCGACGGGATCGGGGAAAAGTGTGGCCATCCACTCGATGATCACCTCTTTTTTGTACCGCAACCCGCCCGACACCCTGAAGTTTCTCATCGTGGATCCCAAGCGCGTCGAGCTGGCTTCTTACACCGGCATCCCGCACCTCTTAGCGCCGCCCATCACCGATCCTAAAAAAACCATCCAGGCCCTGCGCTGGGCGGTGGGGGAAATGGAACGCCGGTATGAGGCCCTGGCCGCCTCGGGCGCGCGCGACATCGCCGGCTACAACGAGCGGCTGGGGGCAGGCCGCGCCGAGCTGGCGGAGCCCATGCCCTACCTCGTCATCATCATTGACGAACTCGCTGACCTCATGGCCTCCTTCCCGCGCGAGGTCGAGAGCTCGATCATCCGATTGGCCCAGATGTCCCGGGCGGTCGGCATCCACCTCGTCGTCGCCACCCAACGGCCGTCGGTTGAGGTCATCACCGGGCTCATCAAGGCCAACATCACCTCCCGCATCGCCTTCCAGGTGGCCTCACAGGTTGATTCGCGAACCATCCTTGACGCCGCCGGCGCGGAGAAGCTCCTCGGCAACGGCGATATGCTGTTTTTGGCCGGGGATACGGCCAAGCCCCGGCGCATCCAGGGCGGATTCGTGTCCGAGGGGGAAGTGGAGCGCGTGGTGAAATTCATCCGCGATCAGACCGAAGCCGCGGGCGCGGGGGCGCCGGCCGATGAGGAAATCTTTGCCCCGGGTATGCAGAGTGCTGGTGCCGACGCCATGGCCAACGATGATGAATTGGCAGGCGAGGATCCACTCTACGAGGAGGCCAAGGACACGGTCGTGAAAGCCGGCAAGGCCTCGGCCTCCTACCTGCAGCGGCGGCTGAAGATCGGCTATGCCCGGGCGGCCCGGCTCCTCGATATACTTGAGGAACGCGGTGTCATCGGCCCCGGGGAGGGGGCCAAGCCCCGGGAGATTTTCGCCCAACCTGGGGAGACCGAACGCATATAGGAGGGGAGAAAAATGGAACACTGGCGGAGGGTGGTTGCGATCATCTCCCTCTCAGTACTGGCGGGCGTACTCGGCGCCTGCCGTCCCAACCGGCCCTACATGCCCGGTAGTGAAACTTCGAACGGAGCGGATGGGAAATACCAACGCTTGAATGGTAACCTGGCGCCTATGCAGCCCAAGCACTGGCTGCAGTAGGCGCGCTCAAGTTCGAGTAGCCGCATTGGCGGCCTAAGGACAACCCGTGTCCTTCTTTGCGCTCGACATGTTCTGGATATGTTCGAAGTTCTACTACCAGGCATGCCCGCGAGCCAAGCCCCGACCCAAGTGGTCGGGGCGTTCTTTCGCCAACCGACGGGGCGCCTACAATACCCGCATGATCCCGCGACCGCCTGATCAGTACATCAACCAGCGGAACTTCAAGCTCGCTCGCGGCAGCGCGGCCGAAAATCTATGGAAGTCGGAAAATCTATGGAAGTCGGACTTCCATAGATTGGAATGGACGGGCGCTGCTCCGACTAATGGATAGGGTGTTTTTCCCGGACTTTTTCTGGACGCAGATGCCAAACTGTGTATACTATTTTTATCTTGGCCATGTTCGATCGGCCTGCTCTTTTGGGTATGCATCCACACAGAAAGGGGAAGTTATGAAAGGAAGACCTCGCGGTTGGACACGCACCACGCCGCTTGCCCATGAGCTCACACGCTCGCTGGAGCGCCGCAGATGGACCTACCGACAGGGAGCGGAGTTTGTCGGTGTAGAGGTGCGGCGCTTTGCGTCCTGGGCCAAAGGAGAGTATGAGCCGGCGCAGCTGACCCTGGAGCAAGAACAGAAGCTCTGTGAATTCGTGCATTGGCAATGGCTCCCCGGGGAATTCGAGGAGCGCATGGGGGGATTGCGGGAGGCCGCACTCCGGGGAAAGCTCTCCGCAGTACCGTTGCCGATGCTGGCCGACCGCGGCATTGTCCCGACCGCACGGCAACCGGAGGACGAGCTCGCGCAGGAAGAACGCGAGCATGGCATTCAGCAAATCTTGCCGCCCCGCCACGCCTTGATCCTCGCGCGGGTTCTCGAAGGCCAGCAGTATGAGGACATCGGAATAGGGCTCGCGGTTACCAGGGCCTACGTCGGTTGCATCGTGCAGCAGGCGCTCCGGCGGCTCCGCCACCCGCGCCACACCCGGATGCTCAAGGCGCTCGTGTAAGCGCGCCCACCCCGCCCAAAAGCCAGCCCCGACCAACGAACGGTCGGGGCTCATTTCTTTTCCGATGGCGCTGGGCTACAATGCAGCCGATGATCACCCGCCGCATCCCCCAACGCTACATCACCCAACACAACTTCGTGCTGGCGGTGGCGGGTGCGGTGCTGGCGGCCATCATCGGCTTTTTCATCTACGAGTTTAAATTCCTGCGCTCACCGAACCTCGAGGTGCTCGAGCCGCCCCGCGACCTGGCCATCGCGCAAACGGCCTACGAGGTCCGCGGCCGGGGCGAGCCCGACGCCGATTTGACCTTGAACGGCCGCCCGCTCTATAGTGGCGAGACCGGTCAATTCACCGAGCGGATCTACCTCTTTAAGGGGGTAAACCGGCTCGAATTTGAGGCCAAAAACCGCTACGGGAAAACAAGCCGACTCATACGGTATATCGTCGTCAAATGATGCAAATATTGGGGACGAGATGCCAATCTACAGATTGCGAATACGTCACGGTAAATTCGCAATTCGCCAGATTGGCATAAGATTTGTAGATTGGCATCATATTTATGGCCAAGGAAGAAAACCCCACGACCGCAAAGGCCGAGATCCGGGCCGAAAAGCTCCGCACCCTCGAGGACACCGTCAAAGAAATCCAGGAGAAGTACGGCGAGGGGGCCATCATGAAACTCGGCGATGCGCGCAAGGTTGATGTGGCCGTGATCCCCACCGGGTCACTGGCCTTGGATATGGCCCTGGGCGTGGGCGGCGTACCCCGCGGCCGGGTGATTGAGATCTTCGGCCCGGAATCTTCGGGGAAGACGACCCTCGCGCTCCACATCGTTGCCGAAGCCCAAAAACGGGGTGGTCTGGCCGCCTTCGTGGATGCCGAACACGCGCTCGATCCGGATTACGCCAAACGGCTCGGGGTCAAGGTGAACGAGCTCCTGATCTCCCAACCCGATACCGGCGAGCAGGCGCTGGAAATCGTTGATTCGCTCGTCCGCTCCGGCTCCGTAGACGCCATCGTGATTGACTCTGTGGCCGCGCTTACCCCGCAGGCCGAGATTGAAGGCGAGATGGGCCAGCCGCACATTGGGCTACAAGCGCGACTCATGTCACACGCGCTCCGCAAGCTCACCGCGGTTGTCTCAAAATCGAATACCTCCATCATCTTCATCAACCAAATCCGGATGCAAATCGGCATCATGTTCGGCAACCCCGAGACCACGCCCGGGGGCCGGGCGTTGAAGTTCTACTCCTCGGTCCGGATTGATCTCCGGCGCGCGGCCCAGATCAAGAAGGGCGAGGAGATCGTCGGCAACCGCGTCAACGCCAAGGTGGTGAAGAATAAGGTCGCCGCACCCTTCCGCCGCGCTGAATTTGACATCTTCTACAACGAGGGCATTTCCAAAGACGCCGAGCTCCTAACCCTCGGCGAGAAGTACGGCGTGGTGAAGAAATCCGGGGCATCCTTCACCTACGAGGGCACGCGCCTCGGTCAGGGCTTTGACAACGCCCGCTCGTTCCTGAAGCAAAACCCCAAGATTGCCGAGGACATCGCCAAAAAAATTAAAGAAGCGGTGGCCGCGCCCGCAGGGGAGTGAGCTCCGTTTCAACCCGGCCATCACCCCGTTAGATCCTGATCTAATGGGGTGAAACCGGGGCCTCTCTTTGACTTTTTGGATTCCGTCCTCCTCCCCACCCTGCCCCGTTAGCAACGCAGTTTCTCACGGGGCCTGAAGGGAGGGGCGTCCGGGTTGTAACGGAATGAGCAACCGGTAATGAGCCCAGTAACCATCAGCGGGAGGGCTCCCTCATGCACGCACACGCGCACACGCACGCGTGCACGGGACTCCTGCCGCACTTGGCGGCGATCGCCGTCAAGTGCGGCAGGATCGTTTTGAAACACATTGAAACAAAAAAGGGTCGCCGGGGCATCGCGTCCGGCCTCGAGGGGCCGGTACAGGGGGTATCTAATCCCCACGGAATGCCACTGGCGGCGCCGCCAGAGTGCACTCTCGCCGTAGCTACGCGGAGTACAGTGTGGGACCCTCGCGGAGGGTCGCCGGTAGGCCGGGTACATCAGCCTCGGCGAGCGCGTCTGGCTCTCGTCTTTGGGTGAGTCAGCTGGCGGCAGCCGTGGATACCTCGTCCTCGCTGGTTTAGCATCTCGCCATGCTGCAGCGAGTGCCCCATCGTCGGGACATGAGCAGGGCGGCCACCCGCTGCTCGGCATATCCTCAGTATACCCTAGTAGAGGGTATAGGGCAGCAGACCCAAAAACCGCGCCCGCTTAATGGCGTTGGCCAGCTCGCGCTGGTGCGAGGCGCAGAGAAACGAGCGCCGGCGCGGCATGATCTTCATGTTGGCGGATATGAACTTCCGCAGGGTCTCGGCGTCCTTGTAGTCAACCACCTTATGGCTTGAGGTGCAGAAAAAGCACTGTTTTTTGATTTCGGCCATCTCCTTTTCAGCGTAATTTCAGCGTACCCATCAGCGGGACATCAGCTTCCCCCGCAGGTAGAAGCGGATCAGACGCGGATTGGGTACGCTGATCGAGCGCGGAAACTAGATTAGAATGGAATTTCCTCGGGCTTGATCTCATCCTCCTCGCCGGGGTAGGGGACGGTTTCCACCGGTTCGGACGACGGCGGCTGAGCCCCGGCCTCCGGCGACGGAGCGCCTGCGCCCTGGCCTCCGGCAGCCCGGGGACCCAATTGCATGGTCTCGGCAACGATCTCGGTGCGGAAACGCTTCTGCCCGGAATTTTGATCTTGCCACGAGCGCGTCTGGATCCGGCCCTCAATGAAGACCAGCGATCCCTTTTTCAAATACTGGTGGCAGATTTCGGCCAAGCGGCCCCAGGCCACGACATTGTGGAACTCCGCCGCCCGCTGCTGCTCCCCGGCCGGGTTCTTCCAGACGCGATTGGTGGCCACGCCAAAGGAGCACACGCTCTGCCCCGAGGGCGTGGTGCGGAGCTCCGGATCCCGCGTGACGTTGCCTAAAACGAATGCCTTATTAAAGTTCATAATTGATTTCTCGAATTACGCTCGAATTTCCTCGAATGTTTCTCGAATGGTACGAATTCGAGATTCATTCGGTCACATCCGAGAAGGATTCGAGAGATGATCATGTTCCGAGGATCTCCTCCAACTGCTTATCCAACGCCTCGATCTTGGCTTGGTCTTCTTCTTTGGGTGCGGCCGGCACGAAGGGTTTCACCGCCTCGAGGCGCGGAGAAGGGACGCGCCGGACCGGGCGGGGCAGGCGCGGCCGGAATTCGTAGACCGGCCGCTTGACTTCCTCAACGATGAGGGCGCGGAGGATGTTTTTCTCGGACTTCAGCTGCTTTTCGATCTCGGCCGTTTTCTCCGGCGCTGCGGTGAACGTGGTCCAGCCGAAATATGCCGCTTTCGACTTTTTGATCGGGTAGGCCAGATGCCGTTTCTTGGGCTCCTCAATCCGGCCGACCAGGCCGTGGGCATCCTGGACAAAGCCGGTGATCTTCCCGGCCTGGCCAAAGACCTCATCCTCGGGAATGTCCGGATTGATGAGGTAGGCGATTTCGTAGGATTTTACTTCCGAGTCCATGGGGATACCTATAAACCCTAGCAAATCCTCAATACTCCTGCAAGCTTTCAGATTCTAGATACTAGATACTAGATTCTGAATTCTATCACGTCTCCATCTTGCACTACGTACTCTCCCAATTTTGCCTACGAACACAGGCGGGTAGCTGCAAAATTGAGGATCCGCCGAAGCTATGCGAAGGCGGAGTACCTAAATCCTAAACTCGACAACGTCCCCATCTTGAATAATGTACTCTTTGCCTTCGATGCGGAGCCAGCCGAGCTCGCGCGCCCGGGCCCACGAGCCGGCTTCCACGAGCTTTCTAGCGGGGATGACCTCGGCGCGGATGAATTTATCCTCGAAATCGGAATGGATGGCCCGGCCGGCGCGAGGCGCGGTGGAACCGGCCGGAATGGTCCAGGCCCGCGTCTCGTCTTCGCCGGTGGTAAGAAACGTGATCAGGTCGAGCGTCTCGTAGCCGACTTTGATCAAACGATCAAGGCCGGATTTAGAAAGTCCAAGCGACTCGAGATAGGCCGCCCTATCTTCCGGCAAGAGCGCATTCAATTCATCCTCGACTTTGGCCGAGAGCGCGAGCCATGGATCGCCCTTGATTTCTGCCAAAATCTCCTGCGGCGGCTGCCAGCATTCTTGAATCTGCTCCTCCGAAGCGTTGAAGACAATGATCCGCGGCTTTGCGCTAAGCAATCCCAACTCGCCCAAAAGCTGCCTGACCTCATCGCGTTCATCCCGCCCGATAATGGCCGCCGCCCTCTGTCCGGCTTCCAAACCTGCCTTCAACTTCTCCAGCATATCCTTCTGAATAATCGCGATCTTACCTCCGCCCTTCGCGAACTTGGCCGCCGTATCCAGCCGCTTGGTAACGGTTTCGAGGTCCTTCAGCCCGAGCTCAAGCTCGATGACCTGAAGATCCGAGAGGGGATTGATCTCGCCCGAAACATGGATGATATCCGGGTCGGGAAACACGCGCACCACCTCGACGATAGCATCCACTTCGCGGATATGACTCAAGAATGTATTCCCCAACCCCTCGCCTTCGGCCGCGCCCTTCACTAGGCCGGCAATATCAACGAACTCCACCACGGCATGGATGTTCTTGGCCGAATGCGAAAACTCCGCAAGCTTCTCGACGCGCGCATCCGGCACCTCCACCACCCCGACGTTCGGCTCAATGGTCACAAAGGGGTAGTTCGCGATATCTACCTGCTTCCGCGTGAGCGCGCGGAAGAGCGTGGATTTGCCGACATTGGGCAGGCCGACGATGCCAATCTTCAAACTCATAAATCCCACACTAGCAATTCCCTGGATAAAGAAAAGCGGCTTGCGACCAGAGGTCGCGAGCCGCAACGCTCTCACCCTTCTCACGTTCGGGCTTTTGTCTCTCGCTCGCGGGCGATGCCACGGTGGCCGATGTCCCGCCGGTAGTACTTCCCTTCGAATTGAATCTCCTCGGCCGCCCGGTAGGCGCGGTCCCGTGCTTCAGAAAGTTTCTCTCCCATAGCAGTTACCCCCAGAATGCGGCCGCCGGCCGTGACGAGTTTCCCGTCGCGGTATTCGGTCCCGGCATGGAACACCTTCACTCCCTCGATCGCCGAGGCGGCATCGAGTCCGGAAATGACATCGCGCGTACGCGGATTCTCCGGATACCCGTGGGTCGCGAGCACGACGCAAATGGCCGGCCGAGGATCCCAGTCATAACGGAATCCATCCCATTTGCCCTGGGCGGCCTGATAGAGCGCGACCGCAAGATCGCCGCGGAAGCGCATGAGGAGGGCCTGGGCCTCGGGATCGCCGAGCCGGCAGTTAAACTCGAGAACCTGGGGACCTTCGGCCGTGATCATGAGCCCGATGTAGAGGAAACCCGTATAGGGAATCATCTCTATGTCGAGCGCCCGCAAGAGCGGCAGGACGATCTCGGCGATGGTGCGCCCGACGGTGGATTCATCCATCACCGGCGCGGGAGAGTAGGCGCCCATGCCGCCGGTCATCGGGCCTTGATCACCGTCTAAGAGCCGCTTATGATCTTGCGAAGTTGGCCACAAAACGAACCTCGTCCCGCTCACCAGGCAGGTGAAGCTTGCCTCCTCGCCGGGCAAAAATTCCTCGACCACGATCCGGTCCTTGGCCAGCCACCGCGCCGCGGCCGCGAGCGCCTCGGCCTTGGTTCTGGCAACAGTCGCGCCTTTGCCTGCGGCCAGGCCATCGGCTTTCACCACCACCGGTAGGGAATGGCGGCTGAGGTACTCTTGCGCCGCGGCCAAGGAGTCAAACCAGCGGTAGGGCGCGGTGGGAATGCCGTTATGCGCCATCAAATCCTTGGCAACCACCTTGCTTGACTCGAGTATTGCACCCGACGTACGGGGACCGAGTACGAGAATGCCGGCCTCATCAAAGGCATCAGCCAGACCGGCAGCAATGTGCGCCTCCGGCCCAATGACCGCGAAATCAACGCCCCGCTCTTTCGCGGCCGCAGCAATGCTCGCGTTGTCCGGCGGAACCATGAGGCAGACCGTCTTCGGTTCGCCGGCCATGCCCGGATTCCCCGGTACCGCAAGGATCTCGCCTACATGCGGCGATTGAGCGAGCTTCCAGACCAGGGCATGTTCCCGGCCGCCCTCCCCCACCACCATAACCCGCATCCCGTTGGGCATAACCGCCTCCTTTCACGGCAGCGTTGATAGTTCCGAAAATGCGTTTACGCTATACGCTATAAAGAACTACCCCGAGTTCCGCATCCGCTTGGATTACTGTATGCTGTGAGCGTATGGAAATCAACCCCGCCATCTTCCGCGCCGACGACCTCCGCGGGGAGTATCCCGATAAGATCTATGCCGACGCTTCAGAGCGGTAGGGTGAGCGTTCGGTCAACACCTTGACCAGTGAACCGCGTTGCGCTACGCTGGAAAGCGTATGGCACGCACCATCAGTGTTCCGAGAACCGAATACCAGCGGCTCCGCCAGATCGCGCGGCGCTTTGAACTGCTCCGGCGGTTGGTCGAGTTCGACACCTTCGCCGAACCGCCCGTGCGGAACGTGAACCAGGTCATGCGCGAGTTCAGGAAAACGGGACGGTACTCCGAGCCCTTCCTTAAAAGCTTAGCGCGCGGCCTGCGGGAATCTTCGTACTTTCTGGGCTAAACGCCCCTCCCATGCGGATACGCTCGCTCGCCCCGCGCCTGGCCGCCTACCTCAAGGGGCATAACCTTTCGCGGCGATTCGAAAAACAAAAGCGGCTCTTTGAGCAAAATCCGTTCCACCCGAGCTTGCACACCGAACTCCTGGAGCCGCGGCACCTCCGCATCTGGAGCTTTCGCATCACCCGCAACTACCGGGCGATTTTTATCTACCCCGGCAACGGAACCGTTGAGATTATTGACATCAACGACCATTACCGATAAGCGCCATGGCGATCAACCCTTCCATTTTCCGCGCCTACGACATCCGGAGCCGGATTGACCGTCCGCGGCGAACGCGCGAACGCACCTGATTTTTTATGAAGCTGAAAAAATCCTTCAAAAACAAACAGCTGATCGTTTTTGACATGGACGGAACGCTCACGCCCTCAAAGGCGCCGATGCGCCGCGACATGGCGCGGCTTTTGGAGCGACTACTCGAACGGAAGGCCGTCGCAGTTATCGGGGGCGGCCGGTACGAGCAATTCCAGCGCCAGTTCATCGGCCAGGCAAAGTTTAGAAAGGACTTCATGCCGAAGCTCGCGCTGTTTCCCACCTCGTCCACCGCGTTTTACCGATGGCGGAACGGCTGGAAAAAAGTTTACGCGCACGAGCTGCCGACGCCAACAAAGAGAAAGATCTTCGCCGCTTTCATGGAAGTGTTCAGGGAAACCGGTTACGAACATCCGGAAAAAGCGTACGGGCGCATCATTGAAGACCGGAGAACGCAGGTAACGTTCTCCGCGATCGGGCAGAACGCCCCGCTCCGCGTGAAAATGCGGTGGCACAGGAAAAACGACCGACTGCGTAGGCGCCTCGCACGGCTCCTCGCAAAGAAACTTCCCGAACTGGAGGTCCGTCTCGGCGGCCTAACCTCAATTGACGTCACGCGCAAAGGCATCGATAAGGCATACGGCATCCGCCAGATACGAAAAACCTTGGGGGTGAGCATCAAAGATATGCTCTTTATCGGCGACGCAATCTACCCCGGCGGCAATGACTACGCGATTGTCCGCACCGGAGTCGATTATGTAAAAGTCCACGGACCATCGGAAACCCGGGCGGTCATCCGGTGCCTGCTGGCAACGGAGCGTGTAACACCGTAGGATATCCCCATGAGCATTGAGATCTTAATCGTGCTCGCCGTCGTTATCGCCGGCTTTGCCGGACTCTTTTTGGCGCTGCGCCGACGCCGGCGGCCCGAAGAGAACCACGCCTTGCTCATGCTCCAAAACCAGCTGAACGAGATCACGCGGGCCATGGATGCCAAAATCTTTGAATCGACCAAGCTCATGCAGTCCCAGACCTCGCAGATCTCCGAGGCCATGCAAAAAATCATCCGCGACATCACCGAGCGCTTAGTCCGGGTGGACGAAGGCCAGAAGCAGGTGGTGAACTTCGCCGACCAGCTGAAGAACCTCCAGGATATCCTGAAAAACCCCCATCAGCGCGGGGTCTTGGGCGAATACTACCTTGAGACCGTCTTGAAAAACGTCCTGCCGCCGGGTTCCTACCAAATGCAGTACGCCTTCCGCGACGGCACCGTGGTGGACGCCGCGATTTTCGTCAAGGACAAGATCATTCCCGTTGACTCAAAATTCTCGCTGGAGAACTATAACCGCCTCGCCGCGGCGCGCGACCCGGCCGAGCGCGAGCGGGGAGAGCGCGCCTTTCGGCAGGATTTGAAAAACCGCATTGACGAGACGTCCAAGTACGTCAAACCCGCCGAAGGGACCATGGATTTTGCCTTCATGTTCATCCCGGCCGAGGCCGTGTTCTACGATCTCCTGGTGGCCAAGGTCGGGACGGTGGAAGCGGCCGACCTCGTCGAGTATGCCTTTCGCGAAAAGCATGTCATCATCGTCTCGCCAACATCGTTCCTTGCGTACTTGCAAACCGTTTTGCAGGGCCTCCGCGCCTTGCAAATCGAGGAGTCGGCAAAAGAAATCCGGAAACGCGTCGAGGATCTCGGCCGGCACCTTTCGAGCTACGAGACCTACATGAAAAAGCTCGGCGCTCATCTCGGCACCGCGGTCAATATGTACAACACCGCCTATCGCGAGCTCGGCAAGGTGGATAAGGATGTGCTGCGCATCACCGGCACATCAGCCGAGATCGAACCCGCGCGCCTCGACAAGCCGACGAGCGCTGTGGATGAATAATGTGGCGGAGATTGCCCACTTCGCCGAGAATAATAGAGGTAGCGGGAGTTTGACCGCTTCGAATCGCACACTGGCCGATCAGGAAGGAGGGTGCCATGGCAGCGGCAAAGATCATCGTACCGTTCGGAGATGCCATCTTGGCGAGCGAACGACCGATCGCCATCCTCCGCTCACCCCATCAGCTCCTCGAGTACTACGAGGTCGTCGTCGTGGAGCCGGCGGCCGAGGGCCAACCAGCGATGATCTACGTTAAGCGGGACGACATCCAGCTCATGCTGGGTGAAACGCCGGGATTCGAGCACCGGGGGATTGCGTGCGGCCACCACGTGCTCGCCGCCTCCGGCGACCAGGAATCCATCCTGAAGACGATCTTGGCGGCTCTCGCCGCTGAAGCGCCGGTTGCCGCCTGAGGTGGCGGAGCGGAGCCCACCCTACCGGATGCGGAATATGTACCCGCAGCCCGGTAGGGCTTTTCTTTCCACCGCAAACCTGCTACGCTCCGGGCACATTTACTATCATCCGCGCATCCCGCATCAATCCCGCTGTAAGCCCCGCTGTAAGCGGGATGGTACGGAACAAGCCGGCGGCAAAACCTATGGCTCCGTTTGCAGTGATCAAAACCGGAGGTAAGCAATATAAGGTTACCCCCGGCCAGAAACTCAAGATTGAAAAACTCGACGCCCCGGAGGGCGCCGTGATCCATTTTGATGAAGTACTGCTCGTGGCCGAGGGCGAGAAGGTTGAAATCGGCATGCCGCTCGTCAACGGGGCGAACGTTGATGCAAGAGTTTTAAAACAGGGGAGAGGTAGGAAGCAGATCGTTTTCAAGTACCATTCCAAGTCGAGGTATCGGAAGAAACGGGGACATCGGCAACCATATACTGAGATCGAAATTCAGAAAATCGTTCTCTGACCCCGCCCCAATTTTGCGCGAACCTCCCTAGCGGCGCGCTTCGCCCGTCAAGGGATGCGCTATTCGCGCACGCGCGCCGCACGCAAACCCGAACTACCGATCAGTTCTGAGTTCAGTAGGAGCGCCCTGACCAAATTTGAACGGGGTTTTCGATTTTCTAGCTGCTCGCGTGTTGTCGCGCGCAGAGAAAATCGGAAACGGGCCGCCGCCAGCCGCACGCCGAAATTGAGATTACCACCATAATCGCCTCGGCGATTATGGTGATCCCTTCCAGCGATTATGGTGATTCCTTCCCGTTGGAAACCCAGTGTCGCGCGGGAAACCCAATGTCGCCATAACTCCCCGATCGGGGAGTTATGGCGACATTGGGAATTTACGGTGGAAAATTTACGGGCGGGAAAGATTTGCGCCGGACGTTAGGAAGGGTTAGGAAAAGAAATAGCGCTCCCGCTCGGGAGCGCTCTTTACGCACTAGGGCCTTAGCCGCCGGATCTACTCACCCGATACCAGTGCGGATACGGCGGCGGGGACTCCCGGCACGGCGGCAGGAATACCATCGACTCTCCGCTGGAAGAGATCCGCGGTTGTCCGCAGCTCATCGACTGCGGCCAAGAGGAGCTTTTTCTTCGCCTCGGCATCAGCCGTGCCGACCGCTGTTTCCAGCGCATGCGCCGCGCAGCCGAAAAGACGGAGGAAATCGCTATACCCGTCGGACCGCTCAATGAGCCCGTTCCTCTTCATATCGTTCTCCTCTCTGGAGCGGCCATCTGAAATCACTGTAAAGAACTGAAAGGAAACCTACTTCCGGTTCTCCAGGGCGTGTGCGATTGTTATATCGTCAACGTACTCCAACTCCGAGCCGGTGTTCAAGCCGCGGCCCAGGCGCGAGAGCTTGAGTCCGGGGTACTGGCTCTTCAACGGCGCAAAGATTCGCTCGAGATAGAGGGCGGTGGCGTCGCCCTCGGCCGTGGGATTGGTGGCCAGGATAACCTCGGCTTCCCCGCCGGCCGCAGCGAGTTTCTGGACGCGATCAAAAAGTTCTTTCAGGTGGAGCCGGGCCGGAGCCGAGGAGTCAAGCGGGCTCACCGCCCCGCCGAGCACGTGGTAGAGCCCGTCGTACTTCCGGGTGCGCTCGACGTTTTCGAGATCAACTTCCTTTTCCACGACGAGCACCTGGTGTTGATTCCGCCGGGGATTTCGGCACAGTTCACAACGCGCCACGCCGGCGGCGCGGCCATTCGCATCGAAGGTCTTGTAGCATTGGCCGCAGAGGTTCACCTCCTCGTGGAGCTTGGACAGGGCATCGGCCAGATCGCGGGCGCGGCCCCGATCTTCGCGGAGTAAATAAAAAACGAAGCGCGCGGCCTGGCGCGGCCCCACCCCCGGAAACTTCAAAAAAAAATCTATCAGATTCTGGATCGGTTTACTGAACATGAATATCAGCACTCATACCCTTCAAATAACATAGAAGTAAAATTATACGCAAATGGTCACGCAACCGTAAACGCAAGTTGCGTTTTGATTTGCGTTTTTGTTGCGTTTATCTTTGCTTCTAGGTTTCTTCATCAAAATGCTTGGCAATAGACCGGAAGCTTGCCGTCTCCTCGTTGAAATACAACTCAATCTTGCCGGTCGGCCCGTTACGGTGCTTTTCGATCAAAATCTCAGCAATGTTCTTCTTCTCGCTGTTTTTCCTCACCTTGTCTTCGCGGTAGATGAACATGACCACGTCGGCATCCTGCTCGATACTCCCGCTTTCGCGAAGATCGGAAAGCTTGGGTACCGCATCGGAGCGCATCTCCACGGCGCGTGAGAGCTGCGAGATGGCCAGGACAGGCACGTTTAACTCTTTGGCCATGGCCTTCAACGAGCGCGAAATCTCCGAAACCTCCTGCACTCGGTTCTCCGCCCGCTCGTGACCCCGGATCAACTGCAGGTAATCCACCACGATGAGTCCCAGGCCGCCGTGTCCGGCCTGGAGGCGCCTGGACATGGCCCGGATCTGCATCACCGTGGGCGAAGCCACGTCATCAATATAGAGCGGGATCTGGGAGAGCGTTTCCATGGCATCGCGGATGCGGACAAAGTCATTCGCCTCGCCCTGGTCCGAGAGGCGACCGGTGCGCAGCCGCCACAGGTCAACGCCGGCCTGCGAGGCGACAAGGCGGTCAATGACCTGTTCTTCGGACATCTCCAGCGAAAAGAAGCCGACCGCTAGGTTCTCCTTCAGCGCCACGTTCCTGGCTATGTCGAGGGCCAAGCCGGTTTTCCCGAACGAGGGCCGGGACGCGAGCACGACGAGGTCCGATCGCTGGAGCCCGGCCAACTTATTATCGAGCTCGGGGAAGCCGGTGGAGACGCCGCGGAGCGCCCCGTCGCCCGAATGGAGTTTTTCGATCCGCTGCCAAGCCTCTTCGAGCGAGCGGCTGACCGGGGAGAACTCCTGGGCCAGCGAACTCTGGGCCACGGAGAAAATCGTCTTCTCGGCGTCGTCGAGGATGTGCTCGAGATCTTCCTCCTCCTTGTAGCCGAGTTCGGCAATGCGGTGCGAGGCCTCGATCAGGTCGCGGTGGATGCGTTTGCGGTGGACAATCCGGGCATAGTGGCTGGCGTTTGAGGCCGTCGGAACGGTGTTGACGAGCGAGGCCAGGTAGGCCGTGCCGCCGATCTCATCTAGCTGGTTTTTCTCTTTCAGACGGTTGGTAACCGAAAGCACGTCAATGGCATCACGTCTGGCCACAAGCTCAAGCATGGCCTCGTAGATGGTGCGGTGGATGGCCTTGTAGAAATCCTTGGCCTCCAGCGCGTCCACCACGCGCCAGATGGCCTCCGTATCCAAAATCAGGGACCCCAAAAGCGCGGCCTCGGCCTCCAGGGACTGGGGCGGC
This sequence comes from uncultured Candidatus Saccharibacteria bacterium, assembly GCA_964373495.1. Lineage (GTDB taxonomy): Bacteria > Patescibacteriota > Minisyncoccia > Sungbacterales > SURF-37 > JACQMJ01. The sequence continues at coordinate 26,623 of CAYJUW010000005.1, forward strand.
ATGCGCACGGTATCTACGCGCTGGGTGGAGTCGGCCATCGGGATGAGGCACTAGGGACTAGGTGTCAGGCGCTAGGAGAGGCACCGTTTCTAATGCCTAGTGCCTGATGCCTAGCGCCTTGTACTGTGACTTGACTATACGCCTCTTGGAAAAGTGATGGCAAGCCGGCTCGCAGGCCATTTTCGGGACAGAGAGTTCATAAGGTGTGCATCCAACCGGAGGTGGGTGACTAGGGGGTTAGGGAATAGGGGATAGGCGGCGGCGGCTTGACCGTGAAACACAAACTGCGCTACGGATGAGGCGATGGCATTGGGGCCACCGAGAGTCCTTTCACAATCCTTGAGCCGCAGCCCGCTGACGGATCATGCCGAGGCGCGGTGAGCAGCAGGGGAGAATGACATGGATATCACAAAGGGGAGCGGTTCAGAAGTCGTAGGAGGAGCCATAGTAACATTCAAAAGCACCGTGCAGGTCTGGCGATGACCAAAGATGCTTGAGATATGCCTTACAGCAGGAACGAAGCTCCAGGAACGCCTGGGTATGGTCTCGATAAAGTTTCGACAGGCGGACTCGTCAGTATTCGCGGATTGTCAGCCCCTCACAGTTCTTTTTGCAGAGTTCGCATGGAGGAACGAAGTCTTTGCGGAAGTGAGCACGAATTCATCACTGCCTGAGAGTAGTGTGGTAACCGCTAGGCACCACCGCAACTTTAAGAAATCGTGCCACACCGCTGAAGAGCTGATTAGTGTCTTACTCTCACGACTGAAGTTCCACGGAAAGGAGTTATCCCAAGAGCTCGAGTACCGAGCTCACGATATAAAGCCCCTCCTTAATTTATAGCCCATGTTCGCCCCGCGCTCGACGCCGAGCGCGGGGTTTTTCTTCTCCTCGGTGAACATTAACATTCTCCCTACGATCGTGGAGGAAATGTTAACGAAAGAGTTGCTTTTCTTTTGATACCGGCTTTGGCAGCCGACTCATGGTCCTCTCCCGCGCTCGGGAAGCCGAACCCGGGCGTTTCTTTTTTGATTTGGATAGAACTCTAAGATGAATAGAACTCATAGAACTCTACGAACAGAAAACCAAGCAGAAAAGATCATTAACATCTTCTCAACGATCGTGAAAAAAATGTTAATGATCGGTTATTCGCGCGGACCCCAAAACGACGCTCCGCCTAGCAAGCTGACGCGGAATTCTCAAGGTGACCTTTTTGACAGCGGCCCGGTAGACGTATCGTCCACTATAAACCCTAGCTTGCGAATCCGTTCACGGAGCTGATCGGCCGCGGCCCACTTCCGGGCCTTGCGGAGCGATTCGCGCTCGGCGACGAGTTTCCTGACCTGCGACGGAATGGCCGCGGCCTGGCGCTTGCTGAGATTCAGGCCGAATACGCGGTCAAATTCCAAAACCGTCGCCCGGATAAGCCGTGCGGCACGCGCGGTGAGCAGCTCGCGATCGAGCATGGCGTTTCCGTAGTGGAGAAGCTCTTGCAGAACGGCAAGCGCCTTCGGCATATTGAGGTCATCGCCCATGGCGGCCCGGAACTGCTTCTCGGCCGCGGCAATGACCGCGAGCGCCTCGTTCTCGTCTTTGAGGTGGCCGACAGTAGCGTACGGGCCGCGATCTAGCCGCTCGAGGGCATTCAAAAGCGTCAGCCGGCCCTGGCGCGCCGCGACAAGGGCCTTCCAAGTGAAATTCAGCGGTTTCCGGTAGTGCGCGCCCAATACGAAGTACCGGAAATCCATCGGGTCACAGCCCTTCTCCCCGAGGTCGGCGAGGGTATAGACATTGCCGAGGGACTTCGACATTTTCTTCCCATCCACCAGGAGATGCTCGCCCTCGATAAAGTAACGGACAAAAGGCCTGCCGGTCGCACCTTCGGACTGCGCGATTTCGTCCTCGTGGTGCGGGAAGAGAAGGTCCACCCCGCCGGCATGGATGTCAAAGGTCGGGCCGAGATACTTCATGGACATGGCTGAGCACTCGATGTGCCAGCCGGGTCGCCCGCGGCCGAACGGGGCTTTCCAAGACGGTTCGCTCAGCTTCTTCGCCTTCCAAAGCGCAAAATCCCGCGCCTCAGCCTTGGAATACTCATCGGCGCTCACCCGCGCCCCGGCTTTCAATTTCCGCTGCTTCACCCGCGAGAGCTTGCCGTAGAGTTTAAACTTCGAGATATCAAAATACACCCCATCGGCCGTTCGATAGGCAAGCTTCTTTCCCAGGAGTGTGTAAATCAGCCGGATCATATCGCGGATATGTCCAGTTGCCCGCGGATACTTCCAAGCCGGCAAGATGCCGAGCTTCTTGATGTCGCGGAAAAAGGCCTTGGCGTAAAATTCAGTAAACGCCTTCAGTGTTTGGCCCTTGGCTTGCGCCCCGCGAATGGTCTTATCATCTACGTCGGTCAGGTTCATCACCTGCCTGACCTTCAGCCCGTTGAATTCCAGCGTCCGCCGCAACACATCCTCGAACACATAGGTGCGGAGGTTGCCGATGTGGGCGTAGTTATAGACCGTGGGACCGCAGGTGTATAAACCAACCCGGCCCTTTCGCA
>CAYJUW010000006.1:0-2764 GCA_964373495.1 uncultured Candidatus Saccharibacteria bacterium
ACCGATAGGTAGGATGGAAGTGGGATTCGAAGGGTATTTCAAAACGTGAATGTCTTCACGTTTTGAAAACCCGAGCTCCGAAGGAGCGCGAAGCCGGTGAGCTGGTCGAACCGTGCGGAGCGCGGGTGAGGAGGAATCCCACCCTCACCGAAAAATTGGAGGGTTGGCAGAATGGCTAATGCGCTGGTCTTGAAAACCAGTGGGCGCAAGCCCTTGCAGGTTCGAGTCCTGCACCCTCCGTTTTGTAACGGGGTCGAGAAAAACCAGCGGGCGCAAGCCCTTAGAGGTTCCCGCCCTGCAAAGCTGGGCGGGGCTCGCCCAAGTTTTTGGGCGGCGAGTCCTCTACCCTCCGGAACCCACTCGTACTGCTCACTAGAGAATCCCTATGGTATGCCCGAACCTATTGACCTGCGCATTATTAAATTAGGAAGAGAGGCGTCCGGCATCACGCCGGAGAACAAACTTCCTGCTCCGGAGGATCCGGAGGACAACACGTTGCCAGGCGCTGAGCATCCTACCTACCCCGTGTTCCTCTCCTGGAAGGCGCCGGAGTTTACCTACGACCCGGCTACTCTTCGCATCCGCACCGCGATCGGCGCCCTGCTCGTCGCCGGCGGCGTCGTTGCCGCGTTCTTCAAAAACTTCCTCTTCGCGATTCTCCTGGCCGTCGCCGGAGGGCTGATCCTGGCCTACGCCGCAAAGCCGCCGCGCACGCTCTCATGCGCCGTAACCGCCCGCGGCATCGCCGTGGGATCGCGCCTCTATGAATTCGAGGAACTGACCTCCTTCTGGATTTTCTACGACCCGCCGCTCTTTAAGGAGCTCGCCCTGCAATCCAAAAAAACATTCATGCCGATGGTCCGCATACCGCTCGGCGACCTTGACCCCTTGCGGCTTCGCGAGGTTCTGCTACCCTTCGTGAAGGAGCAGCGCCAGGAAGCATCGGCGATAGATATTATTGCCAAGCGCCTGGGGTTTTGAAGGGCTTTGTCCGCCGCTCGGAGCCGCGGGCGATCAAGCGGCGGGAACAAAACCTTCGCCCGCCGAGGCCTTACTCGGCCTTCGCAGTCGAAGCGACTGCTTCGGCGGAGGAGGCGCGGAGGCGGGTTAGCATTCAGGAGCTCCGCCTTCGCTATAGCGCAACGGTCAACGACCAGCACCCTCCACATCACGTGTGCCCGTAGCCCCGACGCTCTCGCCGCTTCGCGCATCAGAGGTCGGGACCCCGACCCCATGGAGGCGCCGGGGCTCAGCGGACCCCGCACGAAAAATTGCGCCCCTAGCTCAATTGGATAGAGCATCAGCTTGCGGAGCTGGAGGTTACAGGTTCGAGTCCTGTGGGGCGCGCAAGCAAATTTTCATGCGGGGCAGGTGCCGCGCAACCCTGCTTGCCCCGTAGCCAGCTTCGCTGTGCTACGGGGCGGAGGCAGAGGTCACAGGTTCAAATCCTGTCGGGCACGCCAGCAAATTATTAGTGCGGAGTAAAACCGTCCCGGTGGCCATCGAGGCGGTTTTGTATTAGGGTCAATCGTATGGAATTTGACGCGCGGCTGGAAGATTCGCTCCGCGTAACGCCGCGGCAGAAATCGGCGCTGGCCAAACTCGGCATCCGGACGGTGCGCGACCTCCTGTTTCATTTCCCGGCGCGCTACGAGGAGGTTGGCGCGCTGAGGCAAATCCGCGACCTCCGCGAGGGGGAGAAGGCCACCGTGATCGCCGAGGTCATCAGCCTGAAAGCTGAAAAAACGTGGAAGAAGAAGCTCCGCATCGCCGAGGGCATCGTCCGGGATGGCACTGGATTACTCGCCGTGGTCTGGTTCAACCAGCCCTATGTCGCGAACATCTTGAAACCCGGAGCACGGGTGCGCCTCTCGGGCAAGGTGACGCGCGGCAAGAGCGGCCTGGTTATGGCCAACCCGCTCTTTGAACCCGTAACGCAGATTAACGCAGATAAAACGCAGATCTACGCAGAAGCGGGGCAAACGCTCCTGCCCGTCTACCCCGAAACCTACGGCATCACCTCGCGGTGGCTACGCTACCAAATCGAACGGCTGCTCGCGCACCTCGGGCCGCTCCCGGAAATCCTGCCGAGCGAAATTCTCGCCACATACCACCTCCCCGCCTCTGCTCGGGCCCTCCGCGCCATCCATTTCCCGAAAAATCTCGGCCAGGCCGAGGCGGCGCGAAAGCGCTTCGCCTTCGAGGAGATTTTTTTAATCCAGCTAAACCGCCAGCGCGAGCGGAAGAAACTCGAAGCCGAACGCTCGTTCAAAATCGAAACGCATACTGATCTCATCAGGCGCTTTGTCGAATCCCTCCCCTTCCCGCTGACCAACGCCCAGCGGAAAGCCATCTGGCAGATCCTGCAGGACTTCCATAACGCGCACCCTATGGCGCGGCTCTTGGAGGGCGACGTCGGCTCGGGCAAAACCCTCGTGGCCGCGGCCTCGGCCCTGAACGTGGCCGCCTCCGGTTTCCAGGCGGCCTACATGGCGCCGACTGAAATTCTCGCGCGTCAGCACTTTGAAGAATTCATTCGCCGCTTAGCGCCCTTTAAAATCCGCATCGGACTCCTGACTTCATCCGAGGCGCGGAAGTTTCCATCTAAAGTCAATCCGAACACGCACACTCATATATCAAAATCACAGCTCCTGAAGTGGTGCTTGAACGGGGAAATCCAGATTCTCATCGGCACACACGCGCTCATTGAGGAACGGGTGAAATTCAAAAAGCTCGCCTTTGTGGTTGTTGACGAACAGCACCG
>CAYJUW010000006.1:2864-8061 GCA_964373495.1 uncultured Candidatus Saccharibacteria bacterium
AGGAACGGGTGAAATTCAAAAAGCTCGCCTTTGTGGTTGTTGACGAACAGCACCGCTTCGGCGTCACCCAGCGAGCCTTACTCGCTGGGCGCAGATCAACGCAGATAGAAGCGCAGAATGACGCAGATACGACGAACGAATTTCTCTTTGAAGATCTGACGTATCAAATTCGTGGTGCCGCTTTTTCGGTCGCGAATGCCTTGGGACTCGGATTGAAAGAAAGCATGTACCAGAAAGCTCTCACGGAGGAGTTCAAGAACCGGAATCTCCTATTTACCCCGGAAGCAACCATCAAAGTCGGTTACCGGAACCGCTCCGTCGGAACTTTTCGTCCTGACTTTATTGTTGCTGATAAGGTGCTGGTAGAACTCAAGGCATCGCCATTTCTCGGGAGCGTCGAGGAGCGACAAATTTGGTCGTATCTCAGGGGTTCGCCGTACCGTTTAGCGCTCCTCATCAACTTCGGAAGCCACAAACTCGACATCCGGCGCATCGTCTATGACACCGCTCGCAATCCGCGTACATCAGCGCTTCATCAGCGTGAATCAGCGAGGACGCGACCTCATTTCTTGTCGATGAGCGCTACTCCGATTCCTCGAACATTAGCATTGACCATCTATGGAGATCTGGACTTGAGCGTCCTAGACGAGATGCCGCCCGGCCGCGAGCCGGTGGAGACAAAAGTCATCGCCCCGCGCGAGCGGGCGCAGACCTACGAATTTATCCGCGAGGAGGTCAGGAGGGGTGGGCAGGTGTTTGTGATTTGCCCGCGGATCGAAATAAAAGAAAAGGACGGCGCTCTACCCGCTCACCGCTATCCGCTACCCGCTGCGGCGCAGGCAAAACTCGATTGGTCCGAAGTCAAATCAGTCAAGGCGGAATTCAAAAAACTATCAGAGGAAATCTTCCCCGATCTCCGCGTGGGCATGGTCCACGGCAAGCTGAAGCCGAAGGAGAAAGAGGCCGTGATGAAGAAGTTCAAAAGCCACGCGCTCGACATCCTTGTATCAACCTCGGTGGTGGAGGTCGGGGTTGATGTGCCGAACGCCTCCATCATGATGATCGAGGGCGCGGAACGGTTTGGATTGGCCCAGCTCCACCAGTTCCGCGGCCGGGTCGGCCGCGGTCCCCGCAAGTCCTACTGCCTCGTATTCACCACGAGCCAGGATCACGCTTCGAATCGCCGGTTAAAAGCGCTGCAAGAGGTCAAAACCGGCTTTGCGCTCGCCGAATACGATCTGCAATTTCGCGGCCCGGGCGAACTCTCCGGCCGCAAACAGTGGGGCATTTCCGACGTCGGCATGGAGGCCTTAAAAAACATAAAAATGGTTGAGGCGGCGCGGCACGAGGCCCAGCGGCTCATCGCCAAAGACCCTGAATTAAAAACCTGCCCGCTCCTGCGGGAGCGGATCGAGCACATCGGCGCGGTGGCGCATTTCGAATGAGCCCGCGCTCCACTTCAATCCGTGACTTGCGGCTGCGTTTTGAGCGCAATCGTTTTTCCGCGATATTTCGGCGTCACCCAAAACCCCATATACCTCCCCAGCATGAGGCGGGTTTGGGCCTCGAGGCCCGGGAAGGAGCCGAAGGTCATAATCGTGATCGGCAGCAAAGCCCACTGGAGCACCATCCAGAGGTAGGTGCGGACCGGCTTGCCGGCTGGCCGCGGCGGCAGGAGGCGGGTTGAGATGTAGGCCGAGGTCACGAGGCCGACCATGGCCAGGGTCATGATCCAGCGCGTGATCTTCGGGAGGTTGTAGGCAACCAAGGTGGTATTGAACGCGTCCGATCCGATCAGAACCGGCAGCCAGCCGAGAAAGAAAATGATCATGGCGTTCGTGGCCCAGGACCAGAAGCCCTCGAGCTGATTGAAGGCGAAGTAGATCTTCCGCCGAAACGGCATCTTGAAATTTTTCAAAAATCCGAAGAGGAGGTAGGGCACGTTTTCCACGCCCCAGCCCCAGCGCCGCTGCTGCTTGTATACGTTCTTTGCCGTTTGCCAGAGCGTCGGGGCCACATTGGCATCCATATAGACCGGGTAGTAGAGCGGCACCGTGCGGTAGTCGCCGTCATAGAACAAAAGCGACTGCCAGAAGATCCGCGAATCCTCCGAGACCAAGTTCACCGGCCAGAAATCCATTTCCACCAAGGCCTTGAAGGACATTGAATGTGAAGAGAACGTGGCCAGACGCTCGGGTCTGGATTGCTGCATGGTCTGCCAGAAGGTGCCGGACACGGCCACAACGCGGGCAAAGGCCGGGGCTGACCAGATGTTGTTCGAGTAGACCGGAATCGGCTGGTAAGAGGAGCGGAGGGGCTTTGGCGCGCTCAGGTAGTGGTAGGTGAGAATGGCAAAGTATTCCGGCGGCACCACGGTGTCGCTGTCAAAGGAGGAGACAACGATGCGCTCGTAGGGAATGCCGGTAGGATCCACGAGCGCGGCCTTGGCTTTTCGGATGGCGTAGGTTTCGTTCGAGCCCTTGCCGGCAAGCTCGCCGGGGATATCCGCTGGATGCACCGCGATCAAGAATTTGAAAAATTTGCCCGCGAACTCTTGACGCAACCGCTCGGCAACTTCCCGCGCCGGCCTGCCCACTCGCTCCTCAACCCCAAGCACGACCATCATGCGATCTTTGGGGTACGTGTTTGCAACGATGGCCTCCAAGCCGTGGCGCATCACCTCGTAGGGCTCCTGGTAAAAGGGCAGGATGATGAGGTGGTAGATATCTGACCAATGACTAATGACGAATGACGAATGACGAATGTCTAATGCGTTCAACTTAGCGAGCCAGTCGGTTTTGAGATGGCGCTGCATCTGGGCGTAGCCGGCGCGAAGGTGGAGCGACAAAAACACGGTCTTGAATAGCCAGTAGACGTCAAAGGCGATAATAAAAAAACTCGCGAAGACCGGTGCCCAGCGGCTCGCCGCGAAAATACCGAGGATGGTCGCCCAGGCCAGCGCCCCGGGCAGAATCTCGAGCAGCCGATACAAAACCCGACCCGCCGGGGTCGGAATATCGCTCGCCTTCGCGGCTTTGAGATAATCGGCTTTCGCGAGCATGGGATGTAAGTTTCATCGTAGTAAAAAATTGGCGTAACTGCAAGCCAAATGCCGGAGAGAATGAAAAAGCCGGCGAGCATTGCTTGTGCTCGCCGGTGACGTCCGCCGTTCGCCGTGTCACTACGCCGGCGTTGGCTGGAGGAACACGCACACTTCGCCGCAATACTCTACCTCGGTGCGTATCGTGTGGTGACTGATTTTGAACAACCCGTGGAAAACCTCTTCCAGCCGCCGGTCAATGTCCTCCTGCGGCACGGCGGGATCGCGAATAACGTGGAGCGTCATACTGACGTGTCCGCCAACCTGCCGGAGGTGCACCTCGTGGAAGTCCACGACGCCGAGCACCGAGCGCATGACGCGCCGGAACTCTGCCCACGGGAACGGCGGCGCCTTGTCGAGGAGCTCGTCGCGGGCGGCGGCGAATGTCCGCCATGTCGGAATTGAAAACGCCGCTACCACGAGGAAGCTCGCCACGGCGTCAAGCCAGAGCCACCCGGTTAGCTTGATGGCGAGGGCCGCCGCTACGATCAGGAGCACGCCGTAGAAGTCGAAGTTCACCTTGAGGCGCGCTCCGCGGAAGTGGTGCTCGTGCGGTGCGTTACGGAAGAGAAACTTAAGGAGCGCGTTCCACCCAAAGACACCGATCGCAACGAGGAGCACCAGGGTGGAGCGGATCGGCTGTGGCTCCCAGAATTTGGACAACGTCTCGGGAAGGATATCCCGTACCACCACGAACGCAAGGACCAGCACGCTGCCGACAGCGGCGAGGGCCTTGGCTTTCCACCGACCGAAGGTGTAGCGCTCCGAAATATCACGCTTCGCGAACAACTCCGCCCAGAGCGCAATCCCTACCGCCACGCCGTCACTCGCGAGGTGGACGGCCTCGGCCACCAGCGCCACACTTCCGCTCCGGCGGCCCAGCAGGAACACCACAAGCGATACGGCGAAGTACCCAACACAACCGGCCACGAGTACCCACACGGCTCATCCCTCCTTTCGCTCTCAAAATAGCTTTGCGCCCAGCGTAGCCGCACCCTTCGTGGCCGTCAATGGCGGCAGGCGATGTCAGTGTATGAGCAGCACGGGATACCAGTGCGGCGTTGCAAATAGTTGCTTAGGCAATTATTTGCACCAGCATCAGTACTCGCTTCGGCACTCACGCTAGTGGCGGCTAGAGGAGATCAAACGCGCGCCGTACGCTCCCCTCCGCGCTCCCGAGCGAGTGGACTTCAAGGCAATGGACATACCGATCAATGTCGAGGAAATTACAGATAAAATCAACCTCGTCTTCGCAGGGGTATGGGTGCACGAATACGCTCTTTTGCAGCGCGAGAAACCCCAAATCGGTGAGTTTGCGGCGAAAGAGTTCCCGCTCCCGCTTCTTAGTATTCGGGACATCAAAAATGACCATACGCCACCTCGCGTCCCACCGCCTCGGCGGTTCGGCCGGCCGCATGGCATCGAACTCAAACTGGCGTAGACGCCGCTTGCCGAGTTCGGTGATGATAAGATACGTTTTCTTTCCACGCTCTTCGAAGCGGACCAAACGCCGCTGGCGCAACCGCCGCAGCGCTTCGCGCACGCGTTCGCGCCGCCACTCCCGCCGCGCGTAGGGGTCGTCGCGGAGGAAGGGCGCGAGCGCGACACCGATGTTCGGCGCAACAAAGAGCGATGCGGCAACGGCGCCGTAGCCAATGGCCCGCAGAACATCCCACGCCAGCGAACGATAGTGGAGATTCTTACCCATGCCGCCACCGTATCCTACTCCCCACGGATGATGCAAATAATTGCCTACGCTTTTATTTGCGTTGTGTGGCTGTTGTATGGCTCAAAGAGCCACTTCTGGCTCTTTTTAATAACTTGCGCACGCTTGTGGGCACGCTTGGGCTCGAACCCCGCACCAGAGTAGGCTCGGTGTGGGGCAGGCCAAGAACCTCTACAATTGGCCCGCCAGGATTCGAACCTAGAACCGTCCGGATATAAGCCGGATGCTCTACCGTTGAGCCCCGACGCTGCGGTCGGGGCCCCGATCCCGCCTCTGGCGGGCGTCGGGGCTATGATGCATGTGATCACAATGGGCGCGCCAGGATTCGAACCTAGAACCGTCCGGATATAAGCCGGATGCTCTACCGTTGA
>CAYJUW010000006.1:8161-13882 GCA_964373495.1 uncultured Candidatus Saccharibacteria bacterium
CCGACCGCGGAGCGCGTCGGGGGTCGGGACCCCGACCGCGGAGCGCGTCGGGGCTACGGGCCGCAAAGTTAAACTCTAAACCCTAAACCCTAAACCGGCGACGCGTTTGAAATTTAGAGATTGGGATTTGCTTCCGATTTCGGATTTCGGACTTCGGATTTCCGCCGCTATGCGGCAGCCATCAGCATCTCGAATTCCTCGCGCTCGATGGTTTCCTTCTCCATCAGGCGCTTGGCAATGGATTCGAGTTTGGCCCGGCGTTTGGCAATGATGTCTCTCGCGCGCTTCAGGGCCGTATCCATAATCTTGCGCACCTCGCGGTCAATCAGGCGCGCGATCTCCTCGGAGTAATTCTTCTCCTCGCCGATCTCCTTACCGAGGAAGATGAGCTCCTTGCGCTCGCCGAACACCGCCGGCCCGAGCTTTTCGGACATGCCAAAGCGGGTCACCAGATCGCGGGCGATGTTGGAGGCGTGCTCGAGGTCGTTATGCGGCCCGGTGGTGAGCTCGTTAAAGACCAGCTGCTCGGCGGCATAGCCGCCCATAGCCGTGGCCAGCTCGTCCAAAAAGTAGGAGCGCGAGAAGAGATGGCGATCTTCGGACGGCAGGCGCCACGTATGCCCGCCGGCCCGTCCCCGGGCCACAATGGAGAGCTTGTGCACCGGGTCGGTGTGCTTGAGCGAGGCCGAGACGAGCGCATGGCCGGCCTCGTGGTAGGCCACGATCTCTTTTTCCTGCGGGGTCAGGATGTGGCTTTTGCGCTCCGGGCCGAGCATGACCTTCTCGATCGAGGCCACGAGGTCTTGCTGCGAGATGGATTTCCGGCCCGAGCGCGCGGCGAGGATGGCCGCCTCATTGATCACGTTTGCGAGGTCAGCGCCCGAGAAGCCGGGCGTGCGTTCGGCAACCGTACGGAGGTTCACGTCCTTCTCCGATTGCTTGTTCTTCGCGTGGATCTTCAGTATTTCTTCTCGGTCGTTGATATCCGGAAGATCGAGCACGACCCGGCGGTCAAAACGGCCCGGTCGCAGGAGCGCGGGATCAAGAACGTCAGGCCTATTCGTACCGGCCAGGGTGATGACGGCCTCGTTCGTTTCCATTCCGTCCATCTCCACGAGTATCTGGTTCAACGTCTGCTCGCGTTCGTCGTGCCCGCCGCCCAGGCCCGCGCCGCGGTGCCGGCCCACCGCGTCTATCTCGTCAATGAAAATAATTGCCGGCGCCGATTTCTTGGCGACCTTGAATAAATCTCTGACTCTACTCGCGCCCACACCTACGAAAAGTTCCACAAACTCCGAGCCGGAGATGTGGAAGAACGGCACGCCCGCCTCGCCGCTGACCGCCCGGGCCAAGAGCGTTTTTCCCGTTCCGGGCGCCCCCATCAAGAGGACGCCCTTCGGAATCCGCGCGCCGATATCCAAGAACTTCTTCGGGCTCTTAAGAAAATCAACAATCTCTTTGAGCTCTTCCTTGGCTTCCTTCACACCGGCCACGTCCTTGAAGGTCACGCGTTCGCGGGTGTTTTCCGGCGTGATCAGGCGCGCGCGCGACTGCCCGAAAGAAAAGGCCTGCATCGAGCCGCGCTGCACTTGCCGGGCCGTCCACCAGATGAAAAACCCGATCAGGGCGAGCGGCAGCAGGAACGGCAAAACGGCGCCGAGCCAGTAGACAAATCCGCTCGGGGTCTTGACCTCAATGGTCACCGCTCCCAGCTTTTCGGCCTCCACGCCGTAGTTCTTGAGCGTCTCGGAAAGACCGGCTTCGGCCTCCTTCATCGAACGTTCAATCGTCCCGTCCTTCAGGCGGATGGCAAGCGTATCGTCCTCAACCGTAATCTTCTCCACCTTGCCGGCGTTGATATTTTGGACCAGCTCGGAGAGCGAGACCTCCTTCTTCTCGACAAACTGACCCTGCACCAGCGCCCAGAGCCCGGAGATCAGGACGAAGATGATCAGGGCGTAGATAAAGGTTTTGGAAAAGTTGCCCATAGCAGAGTTCCAAAGTATCACACGAGATTCAAAAAATCAATAAAGCATCCGCACTCTAGAGCGGTGCGCTATTGAAGTGATGCTTTGTTGCGGAAGGTGCTCGCGCGCCTCGGCCAACTCGTCGCGCTCGATTCTAATGTGCGCCTTCACCCTCGGAGACGGGGCGTTTACCTCCGGCAAAGCGCCTCGCGTCTGGACCGCGAGCGGCGAGGCCTGCCTGCCGGCAGGCAGGTATTCGGCGCTTAGCGCAATAGAAAACCGGGGGCAAGCTGCTGCCCCCGGTCCGTTGGCGGCGCTACGCGGCTAACCGCGCGCGCCGGAACTCATCGCGGAACTCGGCGTACTCATCGTCGAGTCCCCGCGTGATGCACTCGAGAATCTCCTCGTCGGTGAGGAGCGTTGGCTCGGCTGGCTCCGTGAGCGAGCCGTTGAAGATGCCGTGTGTCGGCTCGTAGAAGAACCAATTCTCGGCACCCGGCGGTCCACTAGCGGCGGTGAGCTCGGCCCAGGCAAGCGGCCCATCGTAGCCGCGCTTGGCCCGTTCGCGTTCACGGATCAGCGCGACGACGTACTGCATCCAGATCTTTGCCTTCCGTGAGCCATGTAACCGGCGGAAAATCTGGACGTTGCCGCTTGACCGGCGCACGGCAGCTATGTGGAAGAGCGAGAACTCGCCGCTCGCGGAGAACTCCTCGGAGAAGACGGCGCTGTGGATCGTCGAGCTGTCCGAATGGATCAGAAGCGCGACCACCTCATCGCCGTGTACCTGGAACAGGGCCTCCTTGACCAGGGCGTCGTCTTCAATCTTCCCATCGGCCTCGACGAGCCCTTGGTAGAACTTCTGTTGCCGCACGAGCTCGGCGCGGTAGCCATCGGTAATCCAGGCGATCATCCAGCGCTCGCCCCAGCGGTGGCCGCCGAAGCGATAGCGCCAGAGGAGCGCGAGGCAGTGGGGCAGCCCGAAGGGTTCGAACTCAAACTCCTCCTCGAGCCATCCGCGGAGGTACTCCTGCAAATGCTTCCGCGCGGCGCGGGCGAACGGCTGACGCACAAACTCCTGGCGCACCTTCGTGTAGGCGCGGCGGAGGAAGGACCGGATCACCCGCCGGCTTACCGGCGGCTTTTCCCGCCCCTCGACTACCGCCCGCGAGGCAGTAATGGCCGCTTCAATCACGAGGAATGTCCAATGCTTCACCCGCCCTTCTTCGTCGAGGACGTCATGCAACAGCTCGGCAAGCCGGCCGAACTTGAGGAAACCCTTGCGCTGGCCCCGACGATCCACATCCAGCGTATAATCGAGGACCAGCGAGAGTTCGGGGAGATACCGGATTCCCAAGTCGCGCGCGACGAGGGTCGCCTCGCACTCGGGTACATCGGGGTCGGGAAGATTTTCCGGGTTGTGTTCGTCATAGCCGCCACGGCCGACATGCACCACCCTAGGCCCGCCAATTCTTGCATCCTCGCCATACTTCTCCTTCCCGTAGTGCCGAATCAAGTACTCGGCAACGAGGTCGGAGAGATGCGGGCGCCGGTGGAGCGGTACCTCGATTGACCCAGGTCCAGGTCCAACGGAAATCACCGGGCTGGTCTTTTCCATTTCCTGCTCCTCTCGCGTGCCCAACGGTTCGCTGGGGCTAGGGGTTCAAGGAACTATCCAGTTCGAGCTATAAATAATCCGAATTATACTTATATGATAAAGAACTAATAATATTTTGTCAATAGATACAAACTGGCTCTATTACTTGCGTTTCTCTCGGACATTCTCTCGGACATTTGCATTGAGCAAACAACAGCATAGATACAAGCGAAAAGCTCTATCACGGGAATCTCTCGGACATATCTCGGACATCAAATCTGGCCGGTAGGCATCTCAAGATGCAAATGAAATTTTAAAATTTGGTAATCGCACCGAGGACTCCCGATTTTGCTTCTCTGGCCGCGCCAGAGGCAAAATCGGAGGAACCGGGCATATTAGCCACTGCACCAGCCAATATTTTCCACATTTTCGGGCTGCCAGGATTCGAATTGGGACTAAATCCTCCTTCACCCCGTTAGAAGTTTACCAGTCGGACTGCTGGGAGTTGAACCCAGGCCGCGTGCTCCCAAAGCACGCATACTACCGTTATACTACAGTCCGTTTTTATTTCTAACGGGGCAAGAAGCGGGCATGTCGCCGCTACACCAGCCCACCGTGTTTCACGCCAAATGTTTCACGATGTTTCACAGTCGCTGTTTCAAAAAGCAAGTATTTTAGCTGTGTGGAACACCATGTTTCGCGAAAATTCGAATTGATTTCGCGACAAACAAATTCGAATTTTCACAAAAATTGAATATGTTTGTCGCGAAATCTCAATATTTTCGCTCAAATACTGCATTTTCAAAGAAATTAATTCCGCGAACAGCGCCTCCATCAAAAATAACAGAAATTACATCAATTTGCCATGGCTGATCCTGTGAAACGCGAGTTTCACGCAAATACGTTTCACAGATCTTCTTGAGATTGCCAATTTTCCTTGCATTTATTCTAATTTCAGGAGTAAATGCAGAATTTTGATAGTATTTACTTGTTTTTACTTCAATGAAGTGCAAAATCAAATCTTTTTCCGCGATAATATCTATCTCGCCATACGGCTTCCGGTAATTTCGACAATGGAGCTTATAGCCCTGTTTGAGGATAAAGTCAGCCGCTGCCTGCTCCCCCAATATTCCAATTTCGCTTTTTGGGCTCATTTTGGAAAATTCGAATTGATTTCGCGACAAACATTGCTATAATTTATGTTACCAGGTTAACAATTTATAGTTAGTTATGTCAGCCCGTAAAATAAACATCTCAGAAAACAAGACTTTCTACGGACGCGATGAGATCGCCCAGCTACTCTCACCAGAGTATATCCGAGGGCTCTTTGAAGGCGAAGGCACATTTACGAATGACGGAAGCCGGAACGGAAGACTTAATCCCTGTGTCACGTTGAAAATGCATTATCGAGATAAAGAACTACTCGAGGGGATCCGAGATTACTTCGCTCTACGCAACAAGGTCTATGAGTACACTCACCAGAATCGCCACTATGCAATGTTGATTATCCGGGACATCCCCACTCTGAAAAATAAAATTGTGCCGTTCTTCAAAAACCAGCTCCTCGGCAACAAAGGTATGCAATTCGAAGAGTGGCTCAAAATGTTCCCGTACCTCCATAGTTTGCGCTTACGCAACTTGCCGAAAAAAGCACCACCGCCAGATCCTCAACTCATTACGAAGAGACCGGATGAACAAACAGCATTGACAACGGAGGTTCAGGTGGCTAAGTTTAGCGTATGAAAAAGCGCGTACCGATGCTGGCCTGTCCCTGCGGGTACAAGACCAGCGACCGCAGCCATTACAAGGTTGAGGCCAGGATGTGGCACCATGCCATCCACAAGCACAACAAAGACATGAAGCGGATGAGCGCGGCGGCCATCACGAAGTGGCTCCGCAGCGCCGATCGCAAGATGGGCGCGTAGGGCCGCTAACACAAAAAACCCAGCCCCGCAGTCGCGGGGCTGGGTTTTTGCGCCGCTCAATGGACGCGCTCCGACTCGAACCTCAGACCTTCGCAGCTTGCCCTGTTAGATTTTTTATGCGCGCTCGAGGGATTGAACCTCGGACCTACTCGGCTTGCCCGCCCACTTTTTATCGTTGGGCACTGAGGGTTTCGAACCCACGACCTTCTGCGTGTAAAGCAGACGCTCTACC
>CAYJUW010000006.1:13892-25227 GCA_964373495.1 uncultured Candidatus Saccharibacteria bacterium
CGTTCTACCACTGAACTAACTGCCCACAGAAGATTTCTAACGGGGTGAATAAACGAAGCGCTTTTACCCTCCCAAATTTTATTTTGCAAAACTTGGAATGGCTAGCCGCTGAGCTAAGCGCCCGAAATGCGCGGGAGGGGACTCGGTCACAACTCTCGCTCCGCGAGGTCGCGACCCCGCCTCGCGGCGCCTGCGGCGCATCGCTCCGGCTTTCTCGTCCTCACGCAACACGCGCAGGCGTGTTGCTGCCCCGCTTGTTCGCTTTGCTCACTGCGCGGGAGAGGACTCGAACCTCCACGGGGTTTCCCCCACTAGGCCCTCAACCTAGCCTGGCTACCAGTTACAGCACCCGCGCACCAATTATCAAGTTTAGCTCGCTTCCGTGCCTTCAACCGCGGCAGTCTCCGCTTCCGGCGCAGTACGAAGCCCCCTCATTTTTTTCCGCGCTTCCTTGGCGGCCTTGGTACGGATGTAGTAGAGCTTGGCCCGCCGCACTTTGGAGCGTTTCAGAACTTCGATCTTCTGGATAGTCGGGGAGTGCACGGGGAAAATACGCTCCACGCCAATGCCGCCTGAAACCTTGCGGATCGTGATGGTCGCGGTGATGCCATGCCCGTGCTTCCGGGCAATCACCAGGCCTTCGAAGGATTGGATACGCTCCTTTTCGCCTTCCGTTATTTTCTGGAGCACGCGCACCGTGTCCCCGGGCCGCACCTCGGGGAGGTCGGCCCGGAGGTGGCTTTTTGTGAATTCGGTAATCACATCCACCCCGTTAGATTTTTGAGCTGTTCGCTGTGGCGGCATGATTTGTATGTTACATCCAACCCCGTCTCATGTGTGCTCTAGGTCGACATATCTAACGGGATCCATGGGATGTTATGTAGCATGATTTTTTCTCCTCTGCAACCGGCGCAGCTGCTTCAACACGCGATCAAGCGCTTTGGGTAGCGCGGATTCGAACTGCCAGCGCCGGCCCTCGGGGTAGCTGAATCCAAGCCGCCAGGCGTGCAGGAACTGCCGTTGCAAGCCGGGCAGCGCGGCCTGCGCGCCGCCGTAAACCCGATCCCCGGCAATAGGATTGCCGAGCGCTGCCAGATGCACACGGATTTGGTGCATGCGGCCGGTGTGGGGTTTAACCTCGAGAAGCGCATGGCCGCCGCGGGATAGCATATACCGACGATCGTTTTTATTTGCTGGGAATCGTTCCAGGACACGGTAGCGGGTGACGGCCTGCCGCGGCTGGCGAATGGCCGCACCGACGGCGCGCTTTGTCGGCCGGCGCGGCGAACGGCCGATCGGCGCATCAATGACGCCGGATTTTTTCTTGGGCACGCCGACCACGAGCGCAAGGTATGTTTTTTCAACTTTCCGCTCCTTGAAGAGCTGTTTCAGCGCTTCGAACGCCGGCTGATTCCTCGCAACAAGTAGAACCCCCGAGGTGTCTTTGTCGAGGCGGTGCACGATCCCCGGCCGCTCGATTGCCTGCCCTGAGCGTATCGAAGGGTCGCCAACGTGTTTCACTTCCGGGTATTTTCGGATCAGCCAAGCGACGATCGTATCGCTCCCGATGCCGGGGCCGCCGTGCACGGCAACGCCGGCCGGTTTATCCAATACTAAGAAATCCCGCTCGGCATGAATGAGGTACGGCCTAGGCGGGGCGTTGGGCATTCCAGAGTTTTTCGCGGAGGTTCCTGATTTGCTCACGTATGACAAGCTCTTCCTGCTGCAGGATATCGAAAGCCGGATTATCATGCCACCCGCTCCCCTCCTGTGCCGCCGCGCCTTTTTCCTGCGTTACCGCCCGGAGGCGCCCTTTCAGTTCGGCAATCCGTTTCTTCATTTTCTGTTCACTGATCACTTTACCATACTACCCGGCGGAACTTCCCGATCCGGGCTAAGCAGCACCGGCGCGCCGTTGTCATCGGCCGCAAGGAGCATGCCCTGCGATTCCACGCCTTTCAGCACCCGGGGCTCAAGATTTACGACCACGGGGATCTCCAGCCCGATGAGCGCCTCGGACGCGTAGTGGTTGGCTATCCCGGCCACGATCTGCCGGGTCTCCGCGCCGAGGTCAACCTCCAGCCGCAGGAGCTTATCCGCGCCCGCAATCGGCTCGGCTTTCACAATTTTGCCAACCCGAATATCGAACTCCTTGAACTCATTAAGTGAAATCATCGAATGGACCCGCGGGGAGTTGAACCCCGGACTCGTCCATGCCATGGACGCGTGTTACCGCTATACTACGGGCCCGTGAGTTTCTTATTTTTCTTAGTTTTCAAATTTCTTAATTTCCTTCACGATGCGGTTGATCTGCGGGCCGAGCGGGCGCGCATTATCAATCGTAAAATCCGGCTGAAAGCGCTGCTGCCGGGTATGGAATTTCTTTCGGAAGTAATAGACGCGGATGGCCTCCTCGGCGCTCCGGAAGAGATCGCGCGAAGGATTGTAGCGTTTCCGGCGGAGGCGCGCAAGAACGAGCCGCTCCGGCGTCCGAATTTTGAGGAAATAAATTTTCACATCGAACCTCCGCAGCCGCTCGTGGAGCTCTCTCTGCCGCACCGGATTGACAACATCGTGATCGAGAATAAGCGCTTCCCCTCTGGCCAGGAGCTTTTCTTGGAGGCGATGGGCAATGGGAATCGCCCGGCTTTCGGGCTTACGCTGGCGGCGCAAAGCCACGCGGATGGCATCGGTATTGATGCGCCGGGCTCCCAGTTCCCGGGCGAGAATCCGGGCAACATAGGTCTTGCCCGAGCCCACCGGCCCGATCAGGGCGATGACGAAGGGCGGTTTGGCTCGGCGCATGCTCCCTCATAGTAGCGCCTTCGGCCAGCCAATAAGAATAGGGCGACCGCGCGGGATCGCCCTGGAGAGAACCGCCGTCTGGCGGAATATCTCGGCCAAAGAACTGCAGTGGGCCTAAGCCCAATATAAATCCGCGTTCGCGTACGACGCAGGATGCATCCAATATACCACACCAGCCGGATGCGCAATAGGGTCGGGGGCAAAGTTATCCACAGCTTTCAAATCTCGCAAGCCATCAACGCCGCAGATTAGCGATAAAAAAGCGCTGCCCGTTGGGTCAGCGCTGGCTCTCCGGCGGTGCGGCCGGAGAATCGCCGTAGAGAACGATACTATCCCCACCCCGGATCCGCAAAACCCGGATGACCTCCTTGTCGCGGAAACGCACGTGGTAGGCCTGCTGGCCGAAGGTATCAAGGTACACACGGCAGAGGTGCCACTCCTTTGCGGCGGTGTCGAAGCACCGCGAGGCCTCCAGCAGGACGGTGCCGTTCAAGTACTCGAACGGCGGCGGGAAGTGGTTGGCGGTTGCCGGTGCCGCGCCAAGCAGCACCGTCATCACCATCATCAAAACCGCCCAAAGGAAACGCATCGCCGCCTCCTTTCGGAATGAACTAGCCCTCGAGCTTGTAGACCGCCGCGCCCTCGCTGACCTTTTCCACGACTTTCAGCCCGACCACGTCGCCGCGCTTGGCTGCCTCGACTGGCTGGTGCTCGACCTGCAGGGAATCAACCGTCTGCTCGAATTCAGTGCGGTTGCCCTCGACTTTGATTTTGTCGCCCACCCGAAGGCCATCGGAGAGGGCTACAATGGCCACCCCGATCTTGCCGTAGTAGTGGGTCACCTTGCCGATCTCTTTCATGGTGGTCCCATTATACATCGCAGGCGGAGAATTCCGCAACGCCCTTACCAGGACTCGAACCTGGATCAATGGCTTAGGACGCCACTGCTCTATCCATTTGAGCTATAAGGGCGCACATGGTGCGGGGCTCTATCCGTTGAGCCCCGCCGCCGAGTCGGGACCCCGACTTCTTTGGATAAAGACAGATGAGAAACGTCGGGGCTACGAGGGGCAGACGCGGCTATGCTAACACAAAAATTCAAGGTATTCTAGATTCTAGAGTCCTCGCGCCTATGACCTACGAAGAACAAATCATTCAGGTCGTTCAGAAGGCCATTCCGGCGGTGGTCTCGATCGTCGTCGGCAAAGACCTCGCCGCGCTCGAAGCCAAGGGTTTTCCCTTCTTCGGCGAAACGCCGCCGCTCTTCGGCCCGAGCGAGGAGGAAATCCTTGAGAACCTCCCTAAGACCGATTCCGGCAAGATCCGCACCGGCGGCGGATCGGGCTTCATCGTGGAGCCGGACGGCTACATCCTGACCAATAAACACGTCGTGGTTGATCCGGATGCCGAGTACACGATCTTCACGCCGGATGAGGATAAGTATCCGGCAAAAGTGCTTGCCCGCGACCCAATCAACGACGTAGCGATTTTGAAAATCGAGGCCGAGGACTTGCCGACGCTGAAGCTCGGCGACTCATCGAAGATCCTGCTCGGCCAGAGCGTGGTAGCCGTCGGCAACGCCTTGGGCGAGTTCAAGAACACCGTCTCCACCGGCATCGTCTCCGGGCTCTCGCGCTACATCACGGCCATCACCGACATGGCCGGGCACGCCGAGCGATTGCGCGGGCTCATCCAGACCGATGCGGCCATCAATCCCGGGAACTCCGGCGGCCCGCTCGTAAACTTGAAAGCCGAGGTCATCGGCATCAATTCCGCAATCGTCTTCGGAGCGCAGAACATCGGCTTTGCCATCCCCATCAATAAAGCCAAACAAGACCTTGAGGACGTGAGAAGGTTCGGACGGATCAAAAAGCCCTTTTTGGGCGTGCGCTATATGCTTTTGACCAAGGATATCCAGCAAAAGCTCCGCGCGCCCTACGATTACGGCGCCCTCGTGCTCGCTGAATCCGGCGGCCATGCGGTGGTGGGCGGCAGTGCCGCCCAGAAAGCCGGTATCCGGGAACGCGACATTATTCTTGAGATCAACGGGGCGCACATCACCGAGAAAAACTCGCTCGAGGATATGCTTGAAAAATCAGCCATCGGCGACCGCCTGCGCCTGAAATTCCTCCGTGGCGATAGGGAGTACGAGTGCGAGCTCACCCTCGGGGAGCGGCATGAGGTGAGGTAATGGAGAAACGGCAAAGGGGACAAAGGTTACCAAGGGAACAAAAGCCGCAAAAGCTGCAAAGGTAAAGTAATGAAAAGGCGGCGGCGCGCATGCGCGCCGCCGCTGAACTCGGGTCAGCGGTAGGCCGGATCAAGGACCGTCTCGCAAACGGTGCACCGCCGTGAGCCGAGATCGCCGGCAACCTGGGTACTGTCGTGCATGAACTCTTCCGGGTGACCGCACGCGCGGGTCGCGAGCCACTTGGCGCGGGCTTGCGCGAACCTCCGCTGGCGTGCCTTGAGTTCTTCCCTCGCCCGCCGTTCGTGGCGGTTGAAGGGGACCACCTTTCCTGCGTCGGCCATATGCTCCCTCCTGACTAGGCGAAATGTTCGTATCGCCTAGCTACGAACATTTCCTACCCCTAGCGTGCCCCCAGCCCCTGCTGATTGTCAAACGCCGCCACAATCAGCCAAGAAACTGCCAGAATTCGGCCTCGCCCTCGCGGTACCCATCCGGCCCGTATGCGGTGCCGGCCAGGCAGGCAAGACATTCGGTGAAGAGTGATCCGGCCTTAAAATACTGGATATACCCGCACGGCACGCACAGGTACTGCCCGCTCACCGGCACAGGATCGCCCTTTTTGAAGAGTTGAGTGACTACGGCCTGCATGGTATGAGTATCATAAGCAAGTAAACGGCGAATGGCTCATAGCGAATGACTACAGACGAATCACGAACGGCGGGAAGCAAAGAGGAAAGCGTCCCGCAGCATGTGGCCATCATCATGGATGGCAACCGCCGCTGGGCCCGCGTCCGCGGCCTGCCGCTCGTCGAGGGCTACCGGCGGGGCATTGGGGCCTTCCGGAACGCTATCCCGGCGGCCGTAAAGCGCCGCATACCGGTCGCGACCTTCTGGGGATTTTCCACTGAAAACTGGCACCGTTCGCCCCGAGAACTCCATACGCTCTTCGGGCTCTTCCGCCACGCCATCGCTGAAAGCCGGGCGTGGCTTACCCGCTCGAACGCGCGGCTCCGCATCAGCGGCCGGCTTCAGGATTTTCCCGATGATCTGCGCCGGGCGGCCGAGGCCGTTATTGCGGCCACGAAGGCCAATACCGGCCTCACGGTGAACTTAGCCCTTTCCTACGGCGGCCGCGATGAAATCCAGCACGTGGCGCGACAGTTGGCACAGGAGACAAATGGCGACCCCAAGGCCATCGCCGCGATCAATGAGGCTACGGTGGAACGCCACCTCTACACGAGCGGGCTGCCCGACGTTGATCTCATGATCCGCACCGGCGGGGAGAAGCGCCTCTCCGGCTTCCTGCCGTGGCAGGCGGCCTATGCCGAGCTCTACTTTAGCGACACCCTGTGGCCGGATTTCGACGAGGCCGAACTCGATCGGGCGCTCGAGGACTACGCCCAGCGAAAGCGAAACTTCGGCCAATAGCAGAGGCAAAACAAAACGCAAATGCAAACGCGCAAGTGCAATACGCAACTTGCGTCTTATTTTGCGTAACTGCTTGCGTTTTAGTTTGCCTCTACTTCCCGAGCGCCTCCCGCACCTTGGCCACGATCTCGGGCAGCTGCATGTTGGCCTTGATGAGGTAGGCCTTCACGCCGAGTTCTTCGGCCTCCCGGACATAGGCCGGGTCCTCGATGTTGGAGAGGATCACCGTCGGCACGCCCGCACCGCCCTCCATGGACCGGATTTCCCGGAGCGCGTCAAGGCCGGATTTCTTCGGCAGGAGGATATCCATGAGGAGTACGTCGGGCTTGGCCTCCGGGAACTGGCGGACGGCATCCTCGCCGTTGCCGGCCAGGATGACCCCAAACCCGTCCTTGCCTAAGGCCTCGGAGAGGAGGGTGACCATGAACGGGTCGTCCTCTACGAGCAACACGGTCGGCTTCTTGTCTGCCATAGCTCGAGTATAGCATATACTACCCGGCTCTACAGCTACCAGGGGGCTGGATTGCCAATGGGCGGTAGCAGAGTGAGAATAGAGCCGTATGCTCTTCAGCAGGGATATCACCAAGCCGTGGATCCGAACCGAGCCGCCGGAAAAGAAAACGCGGCGCGCCGCGACCGCGTTCGCACGGCTCAAACAAAAGTACCCTGGCGCGAAGATTGCGCTGAAATTTAATACGCCGATGCAGCTCCTGGCCAGCGTCATCATGTCCGCGCAGGCCACGGATACGAAGGTGAACGAGATTACCGCCACACTCTTCAAGAACTATAAGACCGTTGACGACTTCGCGGATGCTGACCCGAAAAAACTCGCCCAGGAAATCCGGGCCATCGGTTTTTACCGCCAGAAAGCTCTCTCCATCATAACCTCGGCCCGCATCATCCGCGACCAGTTCGGCGGCAAGCTCCCCAAGACGATGAAGGAAATGCTGACGCTCCGCGGCGTGGCGAGGAAGACGGCAAACGTGGTCCTCGGCAACGCCTATGGCATTGTGGAGGGCATTGCCGTGGACACGCACGTCCGCCGGCTCTCCCAGCGCCTCGGGTTCTCCACGCAGGACGATCCGGTGAAAATCGAGCAGGATTTGATGAAATTGTTCCCAAAGAATAAGTGGTTCAAGCTCACCTATACCCTGATTGACCACGGCCGGGCCATTTGCACGGCGCGGGGCCGTACGTGTTCGCTCTGTCCGCTGAAAGATATCTGCCCTTCTTCTTTGGTGTGATGTGAGTCCTTGGTTTTTAGAAGTTATCTCAAAATTACTGTCCGAACACAGTCGAGGACATGCCTGAGCAAAAACCAAGAAAACTCCTCGACTTCGCGAAGTTTATCCTGAGCGTAGTTGAAAATCTCCGCTCGGAGAATAACGATTTTGAGATGGGTTCTAGCCATCAAGGTTGCAAATAATTGCCTAGGCAATTATTTGCACCCGCAGAAGAAATGGACATGTTGCGGGTATCGGTTGCGTTACCGGTTGATGATGAAATCAAAACCGAACACGAGAAACCGAAACTAAAAACTATGAGCTGAGGACTGCATGCAAAAGAGCCGCGGCTATGCCGCGGCTCTTTTGCGTACCGCCACAAACCTCCGGGGAACGTGAGAGGAGAGAGTTGGCCGGCTCGCCGACTGGCGGCGTAACCGGCAACACGTTCCCGCGGAGATCTCTGGCGGCAATCATTGATGGAGCTATTCCACTATTCGCGCGAATTAGAGAAGGTACAATCCTCCGCTGAACCCACTCGTTAGTTGGCTAGTTTGTCAGTCCCGCTTCGCCAAGCTCAGCTTCTCCGCCTGTTTGGCCGGCGGCGCCATGTGATTGTTTGGATCAAGGAACTTCCCGTTTCTCCCGCCCGTAACCATCACCGCATGATTCATGATTCTTGCTTCATGATTCCGGTGCCGATCGCGGGTGGAAGCGGGAGCGGGGACGAGTGGTATTTCTTGTCGTCCTCCGATCCCGCGGCGGGCTCAACGCTTCGGTGCTTCGTATCGCCGGCCCGCTATCGGCGGATCTCTATCCCTCAAAGTGCTTGCCTCTCAGAACCCTCAAATCCTTCGACAGGCTCAGGACCTAAGAATTCAGTTGAAGTTGCACATGGGATCTGGTATTCTTCTCGAAGCTATGAACTCCCCTCCCACGGCCACTCTCTACGATAAGATCGGTCGGCTCGAACGTGAACTCCAGCGCCTCAAAGTAGCGGCCTATTTCGCCCTGCCTCCGCGAAAACGAATCTCGCGCTACCCTCAACGCGCCATTCTCCAGGCGCTCCGCGATACTCGGCGGCAAATCTGGCGCAAGCGCTATGCAACGAAGGTTGCGCGTGTTTCTTGATACGAGCGCAATCCTGGCGGGCTTAAACTCGCCGACCGGGGCAGCAGGAATCATCCTCGCTGCCTGTTTTTCTCGTGAGCTCGCGCCTATTCTCTCGCCGCAGGTGATTGAAGAAACCGAACGGAACATCCCACTGAAGTTTCCGGAACTCGAGACCGGCTGGCGCGCCTTTCTCATGATTCCCCCGGAGGTCACGCCGCCGCCACCGCTCCGCGCAATCCGGCGCGCGTATGCCATACTGCCGACGGATGATGCACCAATCTTGGCCAGCGCCATTCGCGCTAAACCCGATGCGCTCATCACGTGGAACACCCGCGATTTCCTACGGCGCGAGGTTATGCTGATGGCGCCGTTCCCAATCTTTCGGCCGGGAGAATTCATCCAACGTCTCTGGCGTAAAGACACCCGGCGCTAAGTCATTTCAATAAACGTTCCCTCTTCTGAACCTTCCAACCCGATGGCTGGACGGCTCGGATAAGGGCGGGAGGGGATGATTGATACCTGCATCAATCAACTTCCCCCTCCCACGCGGCTTGACCTCCGGCCGCAGAGGAGCATTCCTTTGTGGAGGCGTTTCGGGCTCCTCCACCGGTGCACGCACAACCCGTTCGGCCGCCCTTGGATTGTGAGACCTAGCGTCGAACGCTAGGCCCCTCATTCAATAGTGTCCTAACATCGCGCTCACCTCCTTTCCTTGCCACGGTTGAGGAAACTACCTCGACGTCATCACCCACAGAATGGCGAAGAGCCCGCCGCCCACGGCGCTACCGATAAGCCCGGCCGTAAGCGGATCCGGCACCACCCTACCTACTGCAAAGGCAGCGATGGTGCCGACCGCTGCACACACGAAGGCGATCATAGCCATAGTGGGGATCCTTTCCCCGCCTATTTTTGGCCGGCGGCGCCATGTGATTGTTTGGATCAAGGAACTTCCCGTTTCTCCCGCCCGTAACCATCACCGCATGATTCATGATTCTTGCTTCATGATTCCGGTGCCGATCGCGGGTGGAAGCGGGAGCGGGGACGAGTGGTATTTCTTGTCGTCCTCCGATCCCGCGGCGGGCTCAACGCTTCGGTGCTTCGTATCGCCGGCCCGCTATCGGCGTAGGAGTCAAAGGTACTCACCTCTCAGAACCCTCAAACCCGACTTGGGCTGAGCCCGTCGAAGCCTTGCTTGAGAATCCAGTTGAAGCGTGCTAAACTTTTTTTATTATGGCTACTCTGAACTTCACCATTCGACCGCGCCAGGCACGGTCGCGCAAGCTCATTGTTGAGCTCGATGCGGATCGCTTTGAACGGCTAGCTGCTGGTCTCGGGCTTTTCAGCCGGGAATTCCTTGCCAGCATTGAGCGCGCCGAGCGGGAAGTCGCTCTTGGGAAGGCGCGGCGCCTCCGCTCGCTCCGCGATCTTCGCCGCCGATGACGGAAATCCGCTACGCACCGGAGTTCAAATGGCGTTACCGCGAACTGCCGCTCGCCGTCCAGAAGAAGGCCGAACGACGGGAGCGGCTTTTCCGTTCTAACCCATTCCATCCCGCGCTCCAGACGGAAAAGCTCAAACCGAAAGGGAAAGAGTACTGGAGCTTCCGCATTGATCCCGCCTACCGGATCCTCTTTCGGTTCGAGAACGGTAATCGGATCATCTTCCTTACCTGCGGTCATCACAGCTGGATCTATCGCTACGTCCTCACGCATTGATTTTCAAGCTACATTCCTCTTCTGAACCTTCCAGCCCAATCGCTGGAAAGCTCGGATAAGGTGGGGAGTTTTGCTTGCGCACTCCCCCGTTGCGCACCCCTCGACAAGCTCGGGGCACGCCGATGGCATCCGAGATGAGATTTTTGTCGCATCTCTGGCGCCCGAAGTGTGTCGGCTCACACTTGCCGCATGCCCCGCCTTCGACCCGAGCTCCCTTCGGTCCGACTCAGGGTTGAGGACAGGCCGAGGGTAGCCGTGTCGGGGGGTTTTAATCCCACGGACACGGAGGATGATGTGGGGCGATCCCCGATTAAGCTAGGGCCCCCATCCTGCCAAGTGTCCACCCAGCCGCGAAGGCCCACGACCGATCGAGGCTTTCGGCCGCCGACCGGTACGCGGGCCGGAGCTCCCATGGGAGCCCGGCGAGATGCACCACCTCGCCTTTCCCCACCACGCGATACGCGTGGAGGGTGGCCTGGTGGTACCCCCACAGGATCAGACCTTCGTCCGGCTCGAGCCGGACGGAGGCCGCGACGATCACGACGGGAACCGGACGCGTGGAGTACGTCCGTTCCCATTCGCCTGCACCGGATCGAAATCCGACGCAGGTCATGAGCCGATGGTTTTCAAACGACACACTCACTGGCTTCATCTGACCCTCCCTCCCGTGCAGCCATTCGGCTGCGTTCAGTCCGGTAGATGCCGACTGGCCTTCAATAAGGCATTGAAACCATCACTGCTGATTTGATGAACTCAATGCCTTATTGGAAGCAGTACTTTATCTTCAAGGAACTTCTCTCCTTCTGGAGAGAATTATGGAGATCAGGCCTTCGTATGGAGTGCATCGGGCCAAGGTGCAT
>CAYJUW010000006.1:25327-27223 GCA_964373495.1 uncultured Candidatus Saccharibacteria bacterium
GGAGAGAATTATGGAGATCAGGCCTTCGTATGGAGTGCATCGGGCCAAGGTGCATGACTTTAAGCCCGGACTGCATACGCCCCTCCCCTCCATAATTCTCGCCAGCCGACAATCTTCTATAAAACAAGCGGCCGGGGAGTGCCCTAGCCGCTTGCATGGAAATTCAATATGGTTGGCTTGCAAGCGCCGTACCTCTCCCTCTACGGCGGCTGATAACCTATGAGTTTTCAAAATTCAGCAATTTCAGGCACTTTCAGCTTACGGCTATATTATACACCCTATAAAATAATCTGTCAAGTATACCTTTCCAAAATAACAAAAAATGGCGTTTTACAGCCATTCTAGCGTAACTACCAGCTCCCGGGTACCAGCTGCCAGCGACCGTCCACCTGGCAGCGTTCCGCGTCAGATCCGCGAGGGCGGCCAGTAGTTGCCCGGGATTAGATTTGCGATAGCGGCCGCCCTATCCGCGTCGTTCTGCGGGACGCGCGGAATAAGGACTAACGCTGTACGGCTTCATCGAAAGCCCTTACCGCCGCGGCGAACTGCGCGCTCAACTGCTGGGCCGTGCCAAAATCCGCATTCACGGCGTCCACCAGCGCGCGCAAATCCGCGGGAACGGACGGGCTCCGCTCGGCCAGGAGCTCGGCGTAGTAGTTCCGGGTGAGTTCGTAGAGCTTGCGGCGGTTGTCGTAGAATTTCTGCTCGGCCCGGGCGAGCTGGGTCAGGGTCTCAAAGGCGGTAATAGCCTTGGCGCCCACGGCATCGGGCTCAACCTGGATCGCCAGCCGGGCGAGCTCATTGCCGAGCGCGACCTGTTCCCCGATGGTTCGCTCATACGCGGCATTGGCCGCGAGCGCTTCGTCCATGAGTTTGACCGCGCCCGAGTAATCTTTTTTGGCTTCGAGCCCGACGAGCGGCTTGATGTCCACGTCCTTGAGGCGGCTGGCCTCGTCGCGGAGCTTGGCTACGGCCTCGCGTTTTTCCACGAGGCCCGGGGGCAGGATCGGCGCCGGGTTAGAGACGGCGATGACCACACCGGCGGTAATGCCGATGATCACGGCAGGACCGATGACCCACCAGGCCCAGAGCGGAATTCGCCTCGTAGAATCCATAGACACAAACTAAGAAGCCGAGGTAATCAAACTATACCTTCATGGCATGAACTACGCAACAGCGTATTCCATTCTGGGAAATCCCAAACCACAAATTCAAAATCCCAAACACGTTTCGGATTTTGGTTATTGGAATTTGTTTGGGATTTGGCGCTTGGAATTTGGGATTTTCTGGCACTGTGGGCAGATCGTTGTCCCCCTTCCCCCGACGACAATCCTTCGCAGCGTTGCCCGACAGCGCGGGCAGGGCTTCCCGACCTTGCCGTAGACGAGGCGCCGCTCCTGGTAGCGGCCGGCCTCACCGTCGGGGTGGCGGAAGGTGCGGAGGGAGGTGCCGCCGCTGGCCAACATGGTGCTGATGGTGCGCTGGATGCTATGGAAAAGCCGCTGGCGCGCTCGAGTATCGAGATACGTGATACGTGTCTCGGGATGGATGCCGGCTCGCCAGAGCGCCTCGTCAGCAATGATGTTGCCGATGCCGGCGAAACGATCCTGGCGAAGGAGGAACGGCTTGATCATTCCGCGGCCGCTGGCGAGCGCTGCCGCGAATTCGGCTCTGGGCAGTGTCTGCATATCACCCCCCAGCCGTCCGAGGTAGGGATCGCGGGCCAGGTCGGCCGGCGAACCGTACCACACCACGCCAAATTTCCGAGGATCAATGAAATGGAGCTCGCGGCCGCCGCTCAATTTCCATGCAAAATGTACCCACCGTCCATCTAATGGGGGCGCGACAGATTTATACGATCGGAGAGATTTGTCTCCGCGGTACACCGACGCACCT
>CAYJUW010000007.1:0-25489 GCA_964373495.1 uncultured Candidatus Saccharibacteria bacterium
TTCCGCCGGATGCCGTAATCCAGCCCGGCGATCTCATCACCGCTTCCCCCCGCGCCGCGGGCGGCCGCTCTTCGCTCCTCGTCGGCGAGGTCCGCGAGGTCCGCCCGGCGGCGCACGAGGTGTTCCAGGCCGTCCGGGCGGTGCACCTCTTTGACCCGGCCGATGATGATGTGTTCGTGCTTCTTGCTCTCTAGCCGCTAGCCGGACGAAATCCGAAGCACGAAGTCCGAACCCCCAGCAGCATACATCCTTTTCGGATTTAACTGCGGGGCTCGCAAATTCCAATGGCCGAAATCATAAATCCCAAATTCGTTTGGAATTTTGAGTTGCGAAGGATTTTCATTCCGAATCCAGAATTTCTGGTTTTAATTTTTCGCCTACCGCCAGTATGATGCGCTTCTTCTCGTGGCTGTTCGGCTATTTTGCGGCGTTGGCGCTGGAAGTTTCCTTCCTGCCGAGCTTCTTTGGCACGGCGGTGCCCTCGCTGTACCTCATGCCGCTGATTCTTGGCATCGTTTCTCAGGGATTCTGGCCGGGGCTGTGGTTGAGCGGGCTGGCCGGTTTTGTCCGCGATGTGCTCGTTTCGGGAACCGGCGGCGCCCAAACCGTAGCCGCGCTCATCGTATTCTTGGCCATGCGGCTCTTCCTCGCCCTTGATCTGTTCGATGTGCCGCTCCAGCGCATCGGCGCCATTGCGGCCGGACTCGTGGTCGTTCCCGTGGCCTCGCGTCTGGCCGTCGCTCTGGCGCAGGGCTTTGGCGCGGCCGCGCCGTCGTTCCCCGGCGCGGATTTCGTCAGCGCCGCCGTCCTCCGGGAGATAGCGTTCGCCGCGGCCTGGTTCTTCCTTGCCTCGTGGCTGATCGTCCGATCCGCCCAACGGCATCGCCGTGAAGCGCTGCATCGGATTGCGTAGACCGGCAGCTGCCCGGTAGTGAAACTTCCAACGGGTGGGCGCGCATAGCTCATGGCAGTAGTACCCGCTTGAGCTCCCGTGATGCGGCGGCGCTGGTCGCCGCAGCGGGTCCACCAGGGAGGTAATCACCGGCTACGCCCCAAACGCTCACGCCATTGCGTAGGATTTTACCCATAGATCGTATTGTTCGAAGTTCTACTACCGGGTATGCGCGAATTTTTTTCCAAATCATTCCGGATCCGGCGCCGGAAGGTGGAAATCGAACCGGAGGAGATCTTCATGGATGCCGTGAATATTCCCGGCTTCCGCGCCGAGCTTCACGAGGGTCGCATGGAACGTCCGATCCCCCGGAGCGCGTTTTTCGCCTTGGCCCTCCTGGTGGTCGTGGGCGGCCTCGTTATCGCCGGGCGCCTGGTCGAGCTTGGGCTCTTCCGCGGCCGGACTTTCGCCTTGCAGGCCCAGGCCAACAAGACCTACCCCATCATCATTGCTCCGCCGCGGGGAATTTTTTACGACCGATACGGCGAGAAGCTGGTGGAGAATACGCCGAGCTTCGCCGTGTCGCTCGAAACAGCGGCGTTCAGGACGGATGAGATGTTCGCTGCTGTCGTGGCTCGCCTGACCAAACTTTTCGGTACATCGGTAGCCGAGATCGCCGAAGCCAACGGCCTTGCTTCGGCATCCGCATCCGTGCTCCAGCACCGGGGTGGCTGGCCCGGGGAGATTTTCATCGCCGCCGGGGGCGATCTTTACGCTCCGGTTCTTGAAATTCAGGCCAGGCCGGAGGAATTCGAGGGCGTGGTGATTTCCGAGTCCATCCGCCGCTCCTACTCCTTGGGGGCCTTAACCAGCCACCTCCTGGGGTACATCAGCCGGCCGAGCCGCGAGGATCTCGCCCGCCGCCCCGAGGTGCGGCCGATTGACGTCGTCGGCAAGAGCGGGCTTGAGCTCTGGTATGAGTCCGAGCTTCGCGGCCGGGCCGGCGAGAAGCTGATCGAGGTCAATGCCAGAGGTGAGCCGCAACGGGAGCGCTTCATCGTCAAAGCCGAGCCGGGGAGCGATGTCCTCCTCGAGGTTGACGCTGGACTGCAGCGGTTTGCCGCCGAGACGCTGGCCCGGCACCTAAAGGCCTTGGGCAAGAAGGCCGGCGTGGTGATTGCCCTTGACCCGCGGGACGGCGCTATCCGGACGTTGGTCAGCTATCCCGGCTACGATCCGAACCTCTTCAACCGCGGGGTGAGCGCCAAGGAGTTCGAGCGCCTAGCGGACGACCCGGCCCATCCCTTCTTCAACCGGGCCATTACCGGCGGCTACCCCACGGGTTCGACCATCAAGCCCTTTCTGGCCGCGGCCGCGCTCGAAGAGGAAGTCATTGCGCCCGAGCGGGCCATCTACGACCCGGGGTTTATCTCTGTGCCCAATCCCTACGACCCGGCTCATCCCACGATCTTCAAGGACTGGAAAGCGCTCGGCTGGGTGGACATGCGCCGCGCCATCGCCATGTCGGCCAACGTCTACTTCTATACCATTGGCGGCGGCTACCGCGACATCAGGGGTCTCGGCATCGAGCGGATCAGATCGTGGTTGGAGCGCTTCGGCTGGGGACGAGCGCTCGGGATTGATCTTCCCGGGGAATACGCCGGCCTCCTGCCCGACCCGGAGAAGAAAAAAACCATCCGGCCTAAAGATCCCGTCTGGCGCATCGGCGACACGTACATCACGGCCATCGGCCAGGGCGATCTGGAGGCCACGCCGCTCCAGCTTGCGGTCGCGACCGCGGCCATTGCCAATGGCGGGACGATCTGGAAGCCGCGTCTGGCCCGGGCCATCGCCAGCACCGAGGGCGGCCTACTTCGTGAATTCCGGCCCGAGGCCGTGGGGCGGGTCCCCCTCAGCGCCGAGACGCTCGCCGTGGTCCGTGAGGGCATGCGCCAGGCCGTCACCGAGGGCTCGGCCGCAGCACTCAACGATCTCTTCTTCTCTGTGGCCGGCAAGACCGGCACGGCCCAGACCGGGGTCTACGGCAAGAACCACGGCTGGTTTACCGGTTTTGCGCCCGCTGAGGCGCCGGAGCTGGTCATCACCGTGCTCGTGGAGGAGGGGACCGGCGGTTCTACCGATGCCGTGCCTATTGCCAAAGAGGTGCTGTACTATTACTTCACTAAGGCCAGGAATCCACAGTTGACCCCGTTACAAAATTCACAGTAGACAGCTGGTAGTGCGGTGCGTATCATTCCCAAGAAGCAGGCCAGCGGTAGCACGCGACGACATGAATTTTGTAACGGGGTTGACAGGCCGATAGGAGTTTCTATAATCAGGTGAACCTAAATGAAGTTGGTTAAGCGAGTTAAGTGAATTAAGTAAATTAAGCTTAACTTGCTTAACTCGCTTAATTTACTTAACGGACTCAATCGTCATGACCGAATACCTCAGCGCCGAAGGGCTGGAAAAATTAAAGCGCGAGCTCGAAGAGCTGAAGACGGTCAAGCGCCGCGAAATTGCCGAACGCCTCGAGGCCGCCAAAGCCCTCGGCGATCTTTCCGAGAACGCCGAGTACCACGAGGCCAAGGAGGCCCAGTCGCTGAACGAGGTCAACATCCAGGAGCTGGAGGAGGTGCTCCGCGACGTCGTGCTCATCACCAAGCCGAC
This sequence comes from uncultured Candidatus Saccharibacteria bacterium, assembly GCA_964373495.1. GTDB lineage: Bacteria > Patescibacteriota > Minisyncoccia > Sungbacterales > SURF-37 > JACQMJ01. Next base: position 3,563 of record CAYJUW010000007.1, read on the forward strand.
GCACACCAAGATCGTTCAGATCGGTTCGACCATCGCGGTGGATTCCTCGCGCGGCCGTGAGGTCTTTACTATTGTCGGTTCCGAGGAAGCCGATCCGCTCGCCGGGAAAATCTCGAACGAATCCCCGATGGGCCAGGCCTTCCTCGGCCGGACCGCGGGCGAAACCGTTGAGATCAAGGCCCCGGGCGGGGTCGAAACGTACAAGATCCAGAAAATCATGTGACGAGAAACAAGAAACGAGAAATAAGAAATTAGATTCAGATATCCATTCAGGTTCTCATTTCGCGTTTCTCGGTTCTGAGTTTCGGCAGCCGGGATCCAACCGATTTTGGTATTGTCGCTTTTGGGCGCGGCGTGTTAGCATCGCGGTATATGGCTCTCGATGACATCCGGCGCGACCGCCTGAACAAGCTCGAGTCCTACGAAGCCGCCGGCCGCGACCCGTATCCGGCGGCCGTCCGGCGGGATTTTTTTATTGGCGATGCGGTCAAAAAATTCTCCGTACTCGTAAAATCAAAGAAGATAATTTCGGTTGCCGGACGCCTCCGCGCGTGGCGTGAACACGGCGGGGCAACCTTTGGAGATCTCCAGGACGGGAGCGGCGGTATCCAGATCTACTTCAGCCGCGACGAGCTCGGCCAAGCGTATGATCTCGCTCTGAAGACGGTTGATATCGGCGATTTCCTCGAGGCGAGCGCCACGGCCTTCAAGACCAAGGCGGGCGAGCCGACGCTCAAGGTGCGGGAGTGGCGCATCATTTCAAAATCGCTCCTCCCGCTGCCCGAAAAGTGGCACGGCCTGAAAGACGTTGAGGAGCGCTTCCGCAGGCGCTACCTTGACCTGGTCATGAATCCCGCGGTGCGCGAGCGCTTCCGCACGCGCGCAGCCATCATCCGCGCCATCCGGGAGTTTCTCGACGGCGAGGGTTTCCTCGAGGTGGAGACGCCGATGCTCCAACACCTGCCCGGCGGGGCGCTCGCCAAACCATTCAAGACTCATCACAATGCTCTGGGCATTGACCTCTACCTCCGCATTGCCCCGGAGCTCTATTTGAAGGAGCTCCTGGTGGGCGGATTGGAGAAGGTCTACGAGCTCGGGAAATCCTTCCGCAACGAGGGCATTGATGTCACCCATAACCCCGAATTCACGACCGTCGAGTGGTATGCCGCCTATTGGGATGAGGAGGACATGATGTCCTGTGTAGAGCGCTTCTTGGGGGCGATTTTGAAGCGCCTCGGCGTGAAAGGCGGCAAGATTCCCTTTGACGGAAAAACAGTGGCCTTCGGAAAAACGTTCGCGCGCATTTCATTCAGCGACGTGCTGAAGCGCTATGCGCTTATTGTCGATTATGATCAGGCAACTGCTGATGACCTCCTTCAGAAAGCGCGTCAATTCGGCATAGAAATGCCATGCTCTGCTCAGAAGGGTAAAATTGCCGATGAAATTTTCAAGAAAATCTGCCGCCCGCACCTCGTCAATCCGACGTTCGTGGTCCACCATCCCCTCGAAATCTCGCCGCTGGCCAAGCGCACGGCGGCTGGCTCACACACGGTGCGCCGGCTCCAACTCATTGTCGGCGGCCTTGAGCTCGTCAACGCCTATGCCGAATTAAATGACCCCCGCGATCAGCGCGCGCGGTTTCAGGAGCAGCGGGGAAACTGGCGGCCTGATGCTGAGGAGGAGACCCATCCCAAGGATGAAGCGTTCATCGAGGCGCTCGAATACGGCATGCCGCCCGCCGCCGGCATCGGCATCGGCATTGACCGGCTGGTGATGCTGTTGACCGATACTAAGAATATCCGGGAAGTGGTGCTGTTCCCAACCCTACGCCCGAAAGCTAGTTAAGCACGTTAAGCGAGTTAAGTGAATTAAGTGATCGGCGCCTTCTGGCTTAACTCGCTTAATTCACTTAATTTACTTAATTCACTCGCCATGCTCGACATCAAATTCATCCGCGAACATCCCGAGCAGGTAAAAGACGGCCTTGCGAAAAAGGGCGTTGAGTTTGATATGGATCATCTGCTTGAGGTTGACGAAAAGCGGCGGGCCAAGATCAAGGAGGTGGATGATGCGCGGGCCAAGCAAAATGCCGCGTCTGTCGAGATTACGAAGCGTTCCGGCGGCGCGAAGGATGAGAAGCTCGCGGAGATGAAGGAGTTGAAGGCCAAGCTGGGCGATGCGGAATTCGAGCTGAAAGCGCTCGAGGAGGAGTTCACTGGTCTGATGTACAAAATTCCGAATCTGCCGCTTGAGGACGTGCCGGTGGGAAAGGACGAGATGGGGAATGTGGTGCTTCGCGAGGTAGGAGAGAAGCGGAAGTTTGATTTTACGCCGTTCGATTACGTGGCGCTCGGCGAGAAGCTTGACCTGATTGATACCGAGCGCGCGGCCAAAGTGTCGGGCAGCCGATTCGGATACCTCAAGCATGAGGCGCCGCTCCTTGAATTTGCGCTCGTTCAGTTTGCGCTCGGATTTCTCACCGATAAGAAGAATATCACACCTGTAGTCCGCGATGGGGGACTTTCCGTAAGCGAAAAGCCGTTTATCCCGGTTGTGCCTCCGGTACTCGTGCGGCCTGAAGCCATGCGGGCTATGGGCTATGTCGAGCGCGGCGGCGAGGATATCTACTTCATCGAAAAAGATCAGCTTTATCTCGTTGGCACTTCCGAGCAGTCCATCGGTCCGATGCATATGGATGAGACCTTCAATGAATCCGCGCTGCCGCATCGGCACGTCGCCTTTTCTACCTGCTTCCGGCGCGAGGCCGGTTCCTACGGGAAAGATGTAAAGGGCATCATGCGCGTGCATCAGTTCGATAAAGTGGAGATGTTCGTGGTTGTAACGCCGGAGACCTCGCGGCACGAGCACCGTTTGCTTTTGGCCCTTGAGGAGCGGCTCTGGCAGGCGCTCGGAATTCCGTACCGCGTGGTGCACATTTGCACCGGCGACCTCGGCGATCCGGCTGCGGCAAAATATGATCTCGAAGCATGGCTGCCGGGACAGAACGGCGGCAACGGCGAATACCGCGAAGTCACGTCAACTTCAAACACGACCGATTTCCAAGCGCGGCGGCTGAACGTAAAAGTGCGGAGAGGCGACGGGAAGGCCGAATTTGTTCATATGCTCAATGGGACGGCCTTTGCCATCGGCCGGACGATCATCGCGATTTTTGAGAATTATCAGCAGAAAGATGGCTCGGTGAAGGTGCCGGAGGCACTCCGGCCCTATATGCACGGCATTGAGGAAATCCGACGCTGATGCGTGACGTTCGCACGTGGGTTGAAATTGACGCCGCCGCCCTCCGCCATAACGTGGCGGAGTTTCGCAAGCTCATCCGTCTTCGCGCCTCCTCCGCCGAAGCAGTCGCTTCGGCTGCGAAGGCCGAGCGAGGCTACGGCGGACACGTCGGGCCGAAGCGGCAGCTGATGGCCGTGGTGAAATCAAACGCCTACGGACACGGCCTCGTGCCAGTAGCGAAGCTACTGGCACGAGGAAACCCGAAACCCGAAACCCGAAACCCGAAATCGCTCTGGTTCGGGGTGGATTCGATTGTGGAGGGGCTTGCGCTACGGCGGGCAGGCATCCGAAACCCCATCCTCGTTTTGGGCTACACCCTGCCATCGCGATTAACCGAGGCGGCACGGAAGCGCATTACGCTCACGGTCTCGCATTTCGAGGCGCTGGAGGCAATGGCGCGCGCGGAAAAACGGCCGGCCTTCCATCTGAAGCTCGACACCGGCATGCACCGCCAGGGCTTCCAGGAATACGAGATGCCAAAGCTCATCGCCGCGCTCAAACAATACCGGCTCATGCCGGACGGCGCCTACTCCCATTACGCGTTCCCGGAGCACAGCCGAGATTCGCGCCTGCAACGCGATTGCTTCGATCGTTGTATTCGACTGCTCGCGGCCGCTGGCATTCGTCCCATCGAGCTCCACATGAGCGCCACGGGCGGCGTGTGGGAACGGCGGGATAGTTACCCAATGGTTCGCATTGGGTTTGGGCTCTACGGGTATCTCCGGCGGCCGGTGCGGAAAAACCCGCTCCGTCCGGTGCTTACATGGAAGACGGTGGTGAGCGAAGTGAAACGGGTTACGAAAGGAGAGCGGATTGGCTATGACTTTACCGAGCGGTTTACACGCGATTCCACCATCGCTATTCTCCCGATCGGCTACTGGCATGGGTTTGATCGCGGTCTTTCGAGTATCGGCGAGGTATTGGTCCGCGGGCAGCGAGCAAAAGTGATGGGCCGGGTTTCCATGGACATCACCGCCGTTGATGTAACCGGCATTCGCGGCGTTCGGATCGGCGACGAGGCCGTACTTATCGGCCGGCAGGGGAGGCCCTTCGACCCGTCGACTCCGCTCAGGGCAGGCGTGGCTCAGGGCAGGGAGTTTATCGGTGCGGACGAGATTGCAGAAAAGCTCGGCACGTCGCCCTATGAAGTGCTGACGCGGATCAATCCCCTCATTCGGAGAGAAATTAAGAAATGAGAAAAATCCCTCACAAAAAAATTGCCACCGGCGTTCCGGTGGCTTGGAGGAGAGAAGGATGATTGCGGGCAGGGTGCGGCGATCGTTGCGGCTGATCGTGCCCCCGCCTTGGGCCCGGTAGCGTCGGGCCACTTACCCGTGGTCGCTACTTCGTGGTGAAGAGCCCCTTCCACTTGGCGGTGGTGGCGGTGGCCACCGGCGATGCGCGTGCCATGGAGTTACCTCCGTCGTGTGGGGTGGATGGCCATGGGCCCGCGAAAACTGCTCGCGGGCAGCCAGCGTCGTCCCTCGTCCCGCTCCTGCGGGCATTCGCTGGGAGTGAAACTCACCTCCTTTCCGCTTGCCCTCACGTTATGCCGTAGGCAGAGTTGGTCAAGCATCGAAATCCACAGCTGGGTTCGGTGGTAGTGGTAGTAGAATACTGATGAGATGCCACCCCCTTCGCGGATCGTCTACCCGATAAAATCAAAACCGCAGAGGCCATTTTCAAAACGGATCGCCTTCGTGCTCTTGGCATCCGCGGCGCTCGGTTTCCTGGCGGGCGGGCTCTGGTACGTTGCCAATCTCCCGTATCTCGCCGTGGATCGCCTTGAGGTGCGGGGCGCCTCACTCCTCTCGCCATCGGAGATTGAAACGGCAGTGCGCGAGTCCATCGCCGGCAGAGGGCGATGGGGGTTTATCCCGCGGAGCAACTTCTTTGCCGTTTCCGGCAAGGCGATCGAGAAGCGGCTCGGCGAACGGTTTCCAAGCCTTGAGCACATTGACGTTGGCCGCCGCTTCCCGGACCGCCTGGTGATCGAAATTAAGGAACGCACGCTCTGGGGGGTGTACTGCAGTCGGGGGGACACTGATGACGCGCCTCGTTCCTGCGCTTACCTCGACACCTCGGGCACGGCCTATGAGGAACTTTCACAGTTCCAGGGCTGGCTCCTGCCGGTGGTTTTCGGGTCAGGATCGGTGGCGCTCGGCACCGCGCCGATCTCGCCGGCCACGCTCGCCTTTTTCGGCCAGGCCCGGGCCGCGCTCGCCGCGGTCGGCGGCGACCTCCTGGCGCTGCGCCTCAGCACCTCCAGCGCAGCCGACGCGCGGCTGGAGCTGGCCGAGGGTTGGGAGCTCTGGGTGAGTACGGACCGGCCGATCGCGGAATGGTCGGGCGTACTCGAGACGGTGTTGGAGCAAGAAATCGGCGCCCGGCGGCCTCTGCTCGAATACGTAGATCTCCGGCTCGGAAACAAGGTGTTCTACAAATACCGCTGAAATTTCAATCATAACAATCATAACATTTTCTCCACGATCGTGGAGAAAATGTTATGATTGAGTTTCTGGTGTTGAAATTTCATAGGATTTAAAAAATGCCCGAAGGTGGCTCGTAGCCGCCTTCGGGTTTCGGATTAGTGCTTCCGCAGCGTTCTGCGCCGGGCGAGCGTACCTTTCACCTTCACGTGTTGTTTGCGCACGCGGACGTACCCGCGGACAGCCACCAATGTCGCCTCATCGGCGCATCTCTCCATCAGCTTGAGCTGGTGGTTCGTGAGGGCGGTCGCCATGGCCATGCCTTCCTGCGCAACGAAGTTGCTGTCGTAGGCACCCATGATGTAGGTCCTGACGGTAGTGGCGAGTTCCCGGTACTTCGGGTCGAGCTTGTAGGCCATGCCATCCTCCTTTCTTCTGGATAGATTCGTAGTACAGGCGGGCGGCAGCGTCAAGCCGATAAAAAAATAAGCCCCGGCGAGAGATCGGCTGACTTCGCCGATTTATATCGTCGGGGCAGGGGCAGTGATAATTTTTTCAGGGGTATTCAAAAATTGGCTTAAAATCAACATGATTTTGCATTCATCAATTTTTCACGATCGTAACAACATGATGAATACCGTTTTGGCCTTTCCCTGGACGTAATATACTCCTTGGACGTAATGTACTCCATGGACGTAATGCACCAGTATTCGGGAGCAATTCGAGTTAATTCGAGAAGGATTCGAGAGATTCTTGTCTATTCGTCTATTCGAGATTCATTCGAGCTCATTCGAAACGGATTTCTGCGGCACCCCGCACCAATTTTGCGAGTTACTCCATCGCGACGCGCTTCGCCCATGAGGGATGGCCTATTCGGCCACGCGCGTCGCACCGAGTTACGTGCTTTGAGATTGACTGTGTCTGGTTCCTTTCATTGTCGCAAAATTGGTGCGGGGTGCTCTTAATTCTAGCTAAATTTTGTTCGCCCCTCGACAAGCTCGGGGCTCCAAAATTTAGAGAATTAAGGCAGTTGATAAATGAAAATTGATTTCCCCGCCCGGGCCACGGGCCGGAAGGGCTTGAGCCATTCGTAGGAATCCTCGGGCTTGCGGATGAAGCCCTTGACCGGCTGGCCATAGGCGCCCATCTGGAAGGTAGCCGAAACGGCAAACCAGACCCCCTCCGGAGTCTGCCCTGAGCTTGTCGAAGGGCCTCTGCCGAGCTCCGATGGATAGCCCTTGGCCGAGGACCATGGCTCAAACTTCTCTCCGAGGTAGTAGGCCGGACTCCCGCCGCCGAAGTAGTCCACGGCGATTTTTTGTATGCCGTTCGTCTCCACGAAGTCGCGGAGGCGCTTTAGGTCTTGCCCCCAGTCGTAGTTGGAGTCAACGCCGATGAGGTAGCCGCGATCCGTTCCGCCGGCTCGCCCCCTGAGCGGCAAGTCCCGGTGTAACGTCGGGGCTGCCGCGCGAACGCTGCGGGCCGCTAACGGGGCGAGCTCGTTATAGTAGGAAAGGTAGTGGGGGAAGGCGATGATGACCGAAACGGCCATCCAGGCGATAAGGCCGTAGGCCACGAGGTAGCGCGGGATCGAGGCGATATAGATGCGGTAGATGCGCCTGAGCCAATCCCACCAACTCGTTACCTCGCCTTCGCGGGCCGTACCGCGGAGCCAGGCCACGATCTCCTTGGACACGAGGAGGAAGATAAAGGGGAAGGTCGGGAGCACGTGCCGGACGCCGATATTGAGCGAAGAGGATAAGCTCGAGAGCCAGTAGATGGCGATGAAGGCGATGGCCGAAAACTGGATGAAGTGATCGCGGATCCAGGCCAGTGCGGCCGCCAGAGATTTTTCCGGTGCGGACCAGATCCGCCGGAGTGCAAACCAGAGGGCGATGGCCGAGAGGATGTGGAGGGCCAGCGGCTCCTTCAGCAGGTAGAGCACGGGAAAGTAGCGAACATCGCCGGCCGCGGAAACCTCGCCCAAGAAATACTGGGTATTCCCGCCCGCGGCCCGCTGCAGCACCATGAAGAGCCCGAGGACGTATTGGCCGAGGGGCCGGAGGAAGTCATGTGCAATCAGCCAGAGGTCGAAGGTAACCCAGGAGCGGAAGCGGAAGGATTCCAGGATGAACTCGGCGTCGCGGTACTGGCGGTCGGCCGGGTAGTTCCACACGGTATAGGCATAGACGATCCAGATGAGGACCACGGCGACGGCGGCGATGGCGATGATTTTTATCAGCAGCGCCAAGAACAGGCGCATGCGTTCCGACCAGCGGCGGTGCGTCTGGCTCGCCGCCCAGGCAACCAACAGGACGGCCCAGACCGGCACGAGGAGGATGAGCGAGAATTTCAGGAGCTGGGCCGCGCCCAAGGCCAGGCCGGCGATGATGATGCTCCGCGGGGTAGGATCCCGGAGGAAGGCCAGGAAGGCCGCGATGCCGATGAAGAATCCGAAGGCCGCGCCGAGGTCCGTGGTGACGAAGCGCGAATGGGTTATGAAGGTCGGAGAGAACGCATAGAAAAAGAGGGTCAAGAGCGCCACCCGGTCGTCGAAATGCCGCCGCGTCCAGACAAAGAGCATCCAGCCAAAGAGGACGGCCAGCCCCATCAGGGGCAGGCGCATCAAGCGGAGGATCGTATCCGGGTTGTTGCCGGATTCGTAGAGGAAGATCGCGCCCTGGGTCCATTGGCCGTTGATGTCCTCGGTCCAGCTCTTTGCGTTCGTGGGGAAGTTGAGGTCCGTAAAGGCCAGCGGCAGAGCCGCAAGCATCTTGATGAGCGGCGGGTGCTCCGGGTTCAGCCGGTAGTCCCGCAAAAAGACGTAGGCGTAGCCGGCCGGGACGTGGGCCAGCTCGTCAATGATGGCCGAATCGTTCCAGGACGAACCCAGCATGAGCGCCAGTATCACGGCCAAAAGCGCGAACGGGAGGATGGAGCGGGGGAGTGCGGCTGGCATACGCCTCATAGTATATCTCCTGGCGGACTCCGCACCAATGGCGCCGGATATCACCTGAGCGAATTGTCCGTAATTGAAAAACGGGCCCGGATGAATTTCCGGACCCGTATTAGCTCTTCGGTGGCGCAGCATCGCGCTTGATGAGCCGCGCCAAGATCTTTCCGCCATGCTGCCAGCCGACAATGGCGAGAAAGAAGCTCACGCCGATCCCGACGCCGACGATGGTCTTGAGGGAGCGGCGGTGCCGGACCGGCTCTTTGCCGTCGCCCGGGAGCTCTCGGGCGAGCTCAACCTCCATGAGGCCGTGTGTATGCAGTACCTGCACCACGTAGTCCATCGGGACGCCGAGCGCCGTTCGCCCCTTGCAGTCGTCGCATTGGTCGGCCTGGCGCTGGTGGCGACAGGCGAAGAGCTCCCGTCCTTCCCGAACGATCCGTTGTTCAATTTCCTGCACGCGCCGCTCGACGAGCGCCTCCTGCTCTTCGGTCGGCATCCGCCGTCACCTCCCTCCAGAGTTTAATTTTTAAAGACCATGAAGTCCCCGGGGACTTTTGCCTCAAGGAGCGGGAACCGCTCCCGGATGCGGTTGACGAGTCCCGGCTCGAGCCCATTCATCGGGATGATAGCAACCCGACCTGCGCCGTCAAGGGCTATGTCCTCCAGCCGCCGGACATAGCGAATGCGCCGCCGCGCGCGCTCGGCCTCGCCAAACGTGCCGGTGGCGAACATGATGGTCTGGGCCGGCGCAGGCACGCCGCGGATATCATCGCCGGAGAGGTTGACGATGATGAATTTTTGAATGTCGTCGGGCAGGCGCGCCGCATACTGTCCCTGATGCCAGAGATCAACGGCAAAGGCATTGTAGGTGGCAGCGCTTCCGGCGAAGCGGATGAAGTAGGTGCGGTAGGCGGCGCCAGCGATCACGGCGAGGAGGGCAAGGGCCAGGATAACAAGCTCGATGTGGATCCGGCCGAGCTGGCGGCGATAGGGCGCATAGTGGGGATTTTCTCGGGCGCGGATAACGTACTGGCGCGTCTTTGACCACAGCCAGGCCCCGCCCAGGCCGGCGAGTATCATCACCGGCGGGATCAGGCCGATGGCCCGCAGCGCGTGGGGCAAACCTTCTCGGGTTAAGGTAGCTGGTAGCATCAGGGCGATGAACCAAATAAAGAGCAGCAAGGCAGCGCTGCGGGAAATTCCAAATTCCAAACTCCAAACACCAAACAAATTCCAATTACCAAAATTCAAATTCCAAAACCGTTTGTGATTTGTGATTTGTGATTTGTGATTTGTTTGTGGTTTGGTGCTTAGGATTTCGGATTTCTGCGCGCCTAGGAATGCGGCTCGGATCGTTAGGATGAGGCCGATAAGGAAAAGTATGCCCACGGGCCAAAATAGCTGCGGCGCGCAGTTGAGGTTATGCCGGGCGTTGCAGTCGCCCCAGACGTTGAACATGCCCAGGGTCAGGATGGTGGATTTGGCGAATTCCTTCAGCGGCGATTCGGCCGAGAATATCGAAACCTGGCCGCCGCGGCCGAAGAAATCGGCGGGGTGCTGGAGGAAGTAGAGCCCGATGGGCAGGGCTACGACGAACGCCGTGAAGAGAAACAGCGCTACCACGCAGGGGATACACGGAATACCATTTTTAGATTTTGCATTGTCATTTTGAATTTTGAATTTTGAATTTTGAATTTCCTGGCGCCATCGCCGGAAGGCAAAGAGAATCGGAATAAGCATAACAAATGGTATGAATCGGAATGCGATGTAGGTATGGAAGCCGAGGCCGGCGGCCAGGCCGCCCAAAACGGCGCTTGAAATTTTTCCGGTGCGTAAGGCCTTCAGGAGCCAGTACATGGCGAAGACGGCGGAAAACGGCACCATGATCGCCCGGAAGCCGATGCGGGAGAAGTTGATATGCCAATAGCTCGTGGCGAGAAAGAAGGCGGAAAGTAGAGCCACGAGCTCAGAATTTTCAATTCTCAATTTCCAATTTTCAAACCGTTTGCCGTTTGAAGCATTTGAAGCATTGGAATTTGATTGATAATTGATAATTGATAATTTAAAATTTTCTCTGCGGAATAACTCTTTTGCCAATAAATAAATTCCCAGAACGGTTAAGGTGCCAAACACGGCAGACACGACGCGCAGTACCCATGGCTCGGCGCCGAGGCCGGCCAGGGCAATGGCCTGGAGATTGATGAACAGTCCCTCGCGGCCGTTGTTCTCCGGGTAGAAGATTTTGAAGTGCCCGGTGGCCAGCGCCTCAAGGGCGTTATTGCCGTTGGCGGCCTCATCCGGGTAGAGCCCGGGCGGCGTTTCGGTAATCTGGTAAAAGCGAAAGAAGGCGGCAAGGGCGATGACCGCTGCGAGGAGGACGAGTTCCCATTTCCGCCTTAATGATTGCATGCCTCCAGTATAGGGGTTTTCGCGCTTCGCCGATTGCTTGACATAAATAGATAATTTTAGTATAATGGGTACTAGCGAATTTTGGGCTTGTTCCTTGATGTTTCTACCTAAATTGATGTTTCTACCTAAATTCCCCGCGCCGTAGCGCGGGATGCCCACAAGGAGGGGGCGCTCTATGACCAGACTCGCGGTAGTAATCTTGCTGCTTGTCGTTCCTTTCACGCTGGCCTGTGGCCGCTCCGAGCAGGTCGCGCCGCCGCAAGCCGAACAGAAGGCCACCGAGAAGGAGCTCCTGGCGAAAAAGATCGCCGATGTCGAGGCCGAAGCCGAGCGCAAGACCCGCGAAAAGGCCGAGCGCGAGAAAGCCGAGGCCGACCGGCGCGCGAGTGAGGTAAGTCAACTCCGGGTTAACCTCTCCGTCCTCAAAGGGGAGAAGTCGGCTTCTGCCATCTATGCTGAAGGCCGAACTACCCCGGCATGGGAGGTTACCATCCGCCAGGGCGTGGCCACCGATACGGCTAGGGCTTGCGAATTCATTGAGCGGCATCACGCCGGGGAGTGGGTCTGGAACACGCTGGAAGGACATTACAGCCAGCGGTTCGAGAAGCCGATCTCGTACGAGGAGGTCGGCGCAACGCCCAAGCAGCTCCAGGAGCTTCGTCGCACTGTCGGCCTCGCGGCGGCAAAGGCGCTCCACGCCGTGCTCGAGAACCCTCAGAAGGGTGTGACCTGCGGCCGCGGTGAAGGGAGTTTCGCGCTCGACAACGGAGCTGATGTCGCGGAGCGGCTCATCCAGGTTTTGCGCGACATCGAGGCCGCACCTGCCGCTATCGGAACGACCCCCGCGGCTCTACGGGCGTCAGTTCTAAAGTCCCTGCGGGCCGAGGTCGCCGAAGTGCGCAAGGCGTTCAAGGAGGGGAAAGGGAGCAGATCGGATTTCTACGCTCCCGCTATCTCCGATATCGGCCGCCGTGGGGGTGAGTGGAAGTTTGCACCCCAAGAGATAGGCCTGAACGCGGAGGAGTTGGCCTTCCTCAAAAACTAAAGCCCGGGTTTGCCTCGAAGCAAGTCCAGAGCCCCGACCGGCTGGTCGGGGCTTTTTCTATACTTCCAATGTTTCCACGCTACTTTCTATTCGATCTACACTTCTCTTGATCTCCACTCCCGTTGGGAAATAAAGCGTGGTACGGTTGTTCATTCCCCGGCATGCCGGTGTGTGCTATACTCAAGCCGAATATGCCCGGCGAAGGCGAACGACAACCTGATCTCCCTGCCCCCGAGGGGCCGCCATCCACCGAAGGCAAGCGGGCGCCGACGTACCGCGTCGAGAGCGAGAGCATCGCGAGCGAGCGGCATCCCGAGCAGAACGAGGACGCCGTACTTTCACTGCCCGAGCGCGGCGTCTTTGGCGTGTTTGACGGCATGGGAGGACATGCCGGGGGCGAAATCGCATCCCAAATTGCGCGCGATGGCATAGCACGAGCGCTCGAGTCGTTACCCGAGGGCCTTCCCGTTGCCAACATGCGAATCGCAATCCAGGAGGCGCTCTTCGATGCTAACGCCGAGATTCGTCGGCAGGCCGAAGCCAATCCCGAATGGCGCGGGATGGGAACAACCGCATCGGTGGTCAAGATGTGGGAAAGCCCGCAGGGAGAGAGGAAAGCGGTGATTGGGCAGATGGGCGATAGCCGAATCTACGTCCTCCGTGCCGCTGGCGAGCTCGAGCCGGTAACGATTGATAATGTAAGGTCTGGCGACTCCGAAGCGGAGGTGGAGATACACCGCGAGGCGCAGCGGTTTTTGAGCACCGTAACCTCTGAAGATGATTTCCGGGAGGATTACGAGCGGGCGTGGTTCAGTAATCGCAATAGAGTGGAACCCCTCGGAGCAAAAGAGATTCACCCGAAGATGTACGTCGTTGATATCAAACCGGGCGACCGCCTCCTCCTCACCTCCGACGGTATCCACGACAACCTCACCGATGCGGAGATCGCCGATCTCCTCAAGACCGGGAGCGGCGATGCCGCCCGCGAACTCTCCCGCGCCGCCCAGGAGCGAAGCCGGGCAGGGCGGAGTGTGAATATCCGCGCCAAGCCCGATGACATGAGCGCAATCGTGGTTGATGTCAGTGCAGCCGAACAACCGCCTGCGCCGGAACGCGGCCCCACACCAGTGTCGGCTCAACCGCCGGCAACGCCCGGGGCACCCGAAATCGGCGTGCCGCGGGAGCGCATCGCCGAGCTCCGCGCCTATATGCAGGAGTTCCGGCAGGCGCGCGGGGCCTTTGTGACCGCGGAGAAGGAACAGAAGCAGGATCCCGAGGCCTATGAGCAGGCCAAGACCGTCTATGAGACCAAGCGCGCCGAATACGTCGGGGCGAGCGTGAACCGGATGCTGAAGGAGCGGGAGCAGATCGTCGAGCTCGAAGTGGAGGCCAACCCCAGGAAAGTTGGCCTGATCGAGAAACAGTGGCGCGCCTGGGGTGAAGTCGCGCTCATACCCCAATCCTGGCGCGAGGGGTTTGATCACACCGCATTCGGCAAGACGCGGGTCGGCCAGATGTTCATCCGTTCGCTCAATATGCGCACGGCCTTGAGTTTGTCGCTCTGGGGGGTTGCTGTGGGATCCGGGTTTGGTTCCATCGTCGGCATCGGCTCGCTCATCGCGCGCAGCGGCGTGGGCGCGGCCGGCACCTACTTCGGCTCGCAGGCCTTGATGGAGGGCTTGGCCCAGAAACGGCGCTTCACGCTGGATCGAAAAAAATTTGATGCGGCAGCGGCGTTCGACCTCCATGATACGAGCGAAGAGGCAAAGGAAAAGGCAGGCGAGCACGAGGTGTTCCTAGTGAACGAACTCGCGCGTCTCGAGGCCGCAGCGCTCCTCGCGGGCCGCAAGGTTGGCGATACTGCCGAGTACCGCGAGATCAGGAAGGTCTACCGCCGCTACGCCAAGGCCGAACAAGAAGAGGCAGTCAAATACGCAGCCGAAGCGGGCTGGCCACCGGAAGCAGGGAAGAGGGAGGGGGCCGCACGGCTCAAGTACATCACAGAGTACCTCGAGGAAGAGGTGCTTAGGAGGGAGAAGGATTATAAGCGGGGCGAGCGAGGGCGGAAGGCGCTCGCCGGCGTTTTAGCCACAGCGTTCCCGATTACGCGCATCATGGCTTTGAGTATGGGCGAAATCGCTACGCTTGAGGGCCGGCCGGTAGGACCCGGCCCGTCAGGCCGATTGGGAGCCGTACCGGAAGCGGTCCCGCCGGAGGCGTCGCCATCGGTCACCGCGGTGGTGAGACCGCCAGCACCGGCTCCCAGTGCGCCGGTCGGCGAGACCGTACGCTTAAGCCCGGAAGCAATTGGGCAGGTCCAGGGATTGGGCAGGACCGCGCAAGAAGCCCCGGCAACGCAGTTTCTAGAGGAAACAGTCCGGCTGGGCGCTGATGCGGCGGAACAAGTTCGGGGACTCGGCGCTGTGGAAGCCCCGGGCGCGGAGGCGATCCGGTCGGCCGTCGAGGCAAAGGCCGGCCCCGCGGCCGTGGCGCGGGCTCTCGAAACCCTTGAGAAGACCATGGGGCCGACCGCGGCGATCCAAGAGGGCGGGAGTATCTGGAAATCAGCTATGCGTTTAGTTGAGAGCAACCAGATTTCGAAAGCGGATTTTGAAAGCGCCTGGAGAAACTCATTGGTTGACATTGAAGGCCAGGGCCAGGTGCCGATCCACAAGGTCGGGCTGGTTCACGCCGGCGATAAGCTTCGCTTCATCCCCGCGGAGGGGGTACATCCGCCGCGTTTTGAAATCATGGCCGAGAGCAAGATGCCGCTCGGTTCAGACCAGGATCTCTACGCCGCCTACGAGCAGGTGGGGCGAGAGGCGCCGGAGTGGCTCAAGGAGTCGGTCGGCGCGCCGGTGAAACCGCATGAGGTCCTCGACAACATGGCGGCGGAAACGCCGGACACAGAGCCCGTCCATGACACCGGAGAAGAGGTGTCGCCAGAAGCTGCGGAAGGCGGAGGTGTTCCGGAGGCACCGCAGGGCGGAGAAAACGTTGCTACCGAATCCGAAACTAGCGCGGAGCATGGAGCACCCGATATCCTGGCGGATCTCGGAATCCGGGCCTCCGTGGATCACTTCCACGCCTCAACCCTCGCCGAGCAGTCGGAGATGCTCTCGCAACTGGCCGACCGCGCCGCCGGAAACCCGGCCGTGCAAGAGCTCCTCGGAGAGTTGCGTGCCGATCCGGCCTATATGGAGAACTTCCAGATTTTCGAACGCCTCATCAGCCAGTTGACGGATGCCGTTTCCTATACGAGAATAAAGGCCATGCGCGTCGGTGAGCTCCTTAGCCGCGTGCCCGAGCGCGTAGCGCTCGAGGCGACCGCTGGCTGGGAGACGCTCGAACGGGGCGAGTGGCGGATTGCCGAGCTCATCCGTGCGGCGCGCCCGGACGAAGCGGCGCGGCAGATGAGCGTGCACGCCTTCCTCCAGACCGCCCCCAAGTATCTGTGGGAGATCATTCCTAAACTCAATCTCTACCCCCGTGCCTAGAAAACTCGTGGAGGAAAACATCGTGAAGCTCCTCGGCATTGCCGCCCTGCCGGACGAGGAGAAAATTAAGATTGTGGAGCGGATGGCAAACCTGGTCGAGCGGCGGCTGATCCTGCGCCTCGCGAAGGACTTGAGCGATGAAGATATGGATCAGCTCGAAGCGCTAACCGAACGCAATGCCGAGGACGAAGCGGCAGCCCTGCTCCGCGGCAAATTCCCGAACCTTGATGCAATAGTTCAGGAGGAGATTGAAGCGGTGAAGCATGAGGCCGTTGTGGTGGCCAAGGAGATTGATCGGGAATAGTTACTCACGGTTTTGGGTGTAGTGCGCGCCCCGGCTCTGCCGGGGCGCGCACTATCATTCCGGGGGCCGTGTCCTCGTGGTATAGTGGACTCGTTATGGCAGAGTTGCCGTCGCATCAGGAACACACGCCGCACCAGGAAATCGCCGAGCTGGAGCGGCTGCTTGAGGAGAAGCGTCAGGCCTTGGCCGCAGAGGGTAAGGCCCTGGAGGAGCGTGAGGCCTTTAAAGAGACGTTCCGGGAACGCTACGGCGAGGCCTTGGCGCCTCCGCCGGCCGGCGGAGCCCCCGCCGCGCCGACAGCCGCCTCGCCCCCCGCGCCGCCGGCCGATGAGCTGGCCCGGCACGCGCAAGCGCTCGGCGCCAAGGAACGCGCCGAACAGCTCGAGCATTTGATCGCCCTCGCCTTTTCCAATGGGGTGCGCTATGCCGCCGACGTGGCCCGCCGCGCCACGCCCTGGCTCATGGACGAGCTCCATGACCGACTGCAGGATCAGTACTACCAAAAGCTTATCGAGCTAAAACAGCTGAAAGCGCTTTAGGTGCGTTTTTGGAGTATATGAGCACTGCGCAATTGTCGAAACGCGCATTTACGGCACAGGAAATTGGGAAAGCATATCAAAGGTTCCTGGAGCGGTTTTCGCGCCTGAAGCAGGAGCGGGAGGATCTCCTGCTGGCCTACCGGAGACGCCTCGAGGCCAGCCGAAATAATCAGTCCGAACGCGAGCCGCATGAGCATCGAACATGAACGAGGGCGCGCCAACCCCGAGGTTTGAAACCGCCGAGCCCGAGGCGGCCGAAGCGTCTCCTGTGCCGGAAGCAACTATTGAGAGGGAAATCGAGACCGCGGCGGAAGTTGCCGACGAGCGGATGACCGCGGCCGATGTGATGGTTGATGACTGGGTAGGCGATGGGCAGGTCGAGCTTCAACGCCTGGAAGAATCCGCAGGTCTTGGCGCTCCGGGGTTGGATCAGGTTCGGCAGGAATCAAGAGTGATCGAACATCTCCGCGGACTCAACGATCGCGCCGTGCTCGCCGCCGAAGCATTCAAGCAGAAGATCCTCGGGCGGTATTGGCAGCAGCGCGCCGAGGGATCGCCCCTCGCGCCGGGTGAGATATTTAAACCGGAGAAAGCATTGGCAGGGGTTCGCCGCGCCGGAGGGGCGGAACGCCGTGAGCGCTACCGGGCCTTCAAAGAAAAGCTCGCCTTCCAGAAGGAAGGATTGGCAAACATTCAAGAAAAGGTAGCCGAGGCCATTCGCGCGCGACCGGATGCCTCGCTGGGTCAGCTCTATGAGGTGGTTCGGGATTTTGCTCCCCGCTACGGCCTGACCCTTGGACAGAAAGAGATCGCCCGTGAAACGCTCCTCGCATATCGCGGTAAGCATATAGCAGTGAGCCGTATCCGGAGGAAGTACCCGAATGATCAAGAACTCTACCGAGCGCTTTTTGGCAAGCCGCCAGTCGGTGCGGTGGAGGTCATAGAAGGGCCAATGACCTTATACTTCCGGTGTCATGCCGTCGAGGATTACGCCCGCATCCACAGCCAAGCGTTCCTTGAGGGCCGGGACCCGGAGGAAAAAGACATGCTGGCCGCGAGCCAGAGCGGCGGGGTGAGCATTGGCACCTCGCTCGTGCCGGGCCTGGGAGGGGCCCTCATTGCCGAGAACGTTCAAGGGAGGCCGTTTGACCAGGAAGCAAAAGCCATTCTCGCCCACGAAGAACAACACGCGGTTTATCGGCTTTTCCACCGGGCCGCGGCTGAGGCACAAGGAGCAGCCGACGCCTTTGTCGATGTGGCGCAGGCGCCGGATGAACCAACGCGGCGGCAGGCGACGCGCAGGTACTTACGAATTCTGCGGGAAACCGGAGAGGCCAGGGCCAAGGACGAAATGCTGGCCTACTTCCAGGGGCGCCATCATTCTGCGGCGGAAGTTTTAGGGATGCTCATCACCTCCGAGGCCGATGGCGGATTATACGACTACTTCAGCGAAGCAGAGCGCCAAAGCTGGGTAGAGCATTTGAGCGCTGCAGCCGGGGTCCAGGCGCGCGGACTGGTTGCCGAGGAGACCGAACGGGTGCTCAAGGACGAGTACCAGCGCATGCTGGCCCGAGGAGTGGCCGCGCTCGTATTCTTGGAGCAAAACGGGTATTCGCGGGAGCAGGTTATCGCCCTGCTCACCATCGAGCCGCTCCGCAAGTGGGGCAAGGTCGCAACGCGCCTGGTCGCCGCAAAAGGCGCAAAGGAGGATAACGCATAACCATGGTGGGCGAGATTCTGCTTTTGTATCTTTACCTCGCGCTCGCCGTTCTCATCACCGGCGGGGTGCTTGTGTTTATTTGGCAACGGCGGCGCCGGAGGCGCGACGAGGTGTGGCGGTCGCTGAACCTCGGCTTGTTCCACGTTTCCTTCCCGCGGCGCATCGCGCCGGCGCAAGGTACGACCCTGGAGCAGCTCCGCGAGGAGATCGGGGCCATGGAGAAGATTTACTCCAACCTCCACGGGGTGCGCGATTCGTGGTGGCGGACCATGGCCTACGGTCAGCCGAGTTTTGCCCTGGAGATCACCGTGCCCCACGTCGGCGAGGAAATTTCATTTTACCTGGCCGTGCCGCGGCGGATGGCCGCCGGCGTGGAGAAGATCATCGAAGGGGTGTATCCCGAGGCAAAGGTTACGGCCGTGGAGGATTACAACATCTTCAATCCCGATGGGGAAAGCGCGGCCGCTTTGCTCACCCTGAAACGGACGAGCGTGTTGCCGGTCCGCACCTACCGCGAGCTCGAGGGTGATCCATTAAAGGAGCTGGCCAACGCCTTTTCCAAGCTTCAGCACACCGGCGAAGGGGCCTGCTTCCAGATCGTGGCCCGTCCGGCCGCCTCGGCCTGGTCCAAGCGCATTTCGAGCCACGCCCGCCTGGCATCCCGCGGCGAGGCGCCGATCGTGCCCCGGGGGGCGCTCGGGGAGGGGATGAGTGCGGTGGGGAAGCTCGCGGTCGGCAGCGGGCAGAAGCCGGATGCGGCCCAAGCCGCCGAGCGCCGCTTGAGCCCGGCCGAAGAGGCCTGGGTCCGGCGCATCAGCGACAAGGCCGCGCGGCCGCTCTTTGAAGCCAACCTCCGCATCGCGGCTTCGGCCCCGACCCAAGCCCGGGCCCAGGCCATTGTTCAGGATATTGCCGCGGCCTTCCACCAGTTCCGCGATCCGGGCCTGAACGAATTTTCTTTGAAGACCCTCTCCGGCCGGCGGCTGGAGCGTTCACTCTACCAGTTCTCCTTTCGTATCTTCGATTCCGGATCCGAAGCCGTTCTCTCCTCGGAGGAACTGACGAGCGTGCTGCACTTCCCGAACGTTCCGATTGAAACGCCGAAATTAAAGGTGGTGAAGTCCCGCGAAGCGCCGCCGCCGGTGAATCTCCCCGGCTCCGGGGTCAAGCTCGGCATGAGCGTCTTTCGCGGCGAGACGCGCGAGGTAGCCATGACCGATGACGACCGCCGCCGCCACCTGTACCTGATCGGCCAGACCGGAACCGGGAAATCAGCCCTGATGACCGAGATGGTCCGCCAGGACATCCTCAAAGGACGCGGCGTATGTTTCATTGATCCCCACGGCGATACCGCCGAGAAGATTTTGGGCTACGTGCCGCCGGAGCGGCTGGCCGATGTGATTTATTTCAACCCCGGCGACACCGAGCGGCCGCTGGGATTAAACATGCTTGAATACGACCCTCGGTTCCCGGAGCAGAAAACCATGGTCGTGAACGAGCTCTTCTCCATTTTCCAGAAGCTCTATGGGGCCGTGCCCGAAGCGCTCGGGCCGATGTTTGAGCAGTACTTCCGGAACTCTACGCTTCTCGTCATGGACGACCCGGCGAGCGGCAACACGCTCCTTGAAATTGAGCGGATGTTCGTTGATAAAAACTTCCGCGACCTCAAGCTTTCGCGATCGCAAAACGTAGTGGTCAAGACCTTCTGGCGCGACATCGCCGAGAAGGCCGGCGGAGAGGCCGCGCTGGCCAATATGGTGCCCTACATCACCTCCAAGTTCGACACCTTCCTGGCCAACGAAATCATGCGCCCGATCATCGCCCAGGAGCGTTCCTCATTCAACGTCCGCGAGGTCATGGACAACGGGAAGATATTGATTATCAACCTCTCCAAGGGCCGCCTCGGGGAGTTGAATTCCTCGCTGATCGGCCTCATTATGGTCGGCAAGGTGCTTCTGGCCGCGCTCTCGCGAACCGATGTTCCGGAGAGCGAGCGCCGGGATTTTTACCTTTACATTGACGAGTTCCAGAACGTGACCACGCGCTCCATCGCCACCATCCTCTCCGAGGCGCGCAAGTACCGCCTGAACTTGGTGATCGCCCACCAATTCTTGGGCCAGCTCGAGGAGGAAATCAAGAAAGCCGTCTTCGGCAACGTCGGGTCCATGGCCGCCTTTCGCATCGGCTCGGACGACGCCGAATTTATGGCCCAGCAGTTTGCGCCGGTGTTCGGACCGTCCGATTTATTAAACATTGACAACTACCACGCCTATCTCAAACTCCTGATCGGTGGTCAAACGTCGCAGCCCTTCAACATCCAGACCTACCCGCCGAGCCCGTCGGACCGCGCCACGGCCGAGCGCATCAAAGAATACTCGCGCCTCACCTACGGCCGGCCGCGAGAAGAGGTCGAGGCCGAGATCAATCACCGCTACGAGAAAGTGGCTGTTCCCTCCTGATCGTTGGGCGCTTCTCTGTTGACTTACGCAGTTTGGGGGATTATCATGCCACATGAACAAGCATCAATTTTAATCATTTCATTTGCCTATGCCATCTTTCGAAGAAACACCGCCCCCGCAGCCCATTGAGGACGTAGACGCCGCCCGGGAAGCTGCGTACGCCGAGAAACCGGCGCGGGATTACATCGCCGAGTACAAGGGTCAACTTTCTGATGAAGCGCGTAAAAACCTAGAATGGATCGCCTCACAGGAGTCGGACAAGGCCCTGAAGCGGTACGAAGAAACGAAAAACGAGGAGGATCCGGTCGTACGAATTCTGCGGGAGCGTGCCCTGGAGAGCATTGAGTTCCCGAAGGAACTCCAAACAGATATTACGAATCGCAAGGAGGAGCGGGCGATAGGAGGGAGTGGAGTGCAGGAGAAGCAATGGCTTGCTGGCTGTGAGTGGGCGCTCCGCGACCTTGGTACAGAACTTATCGAGGACACGCTGACTGACAAACATCTGGAACCGTTCCAAAAGAAACAGGCCTTGGAGCGCCTGGGCCCCGGCTTACAGGCCGGCGTTTATGGCGCCTATCGCGGCCGGACAATTGAAGCTCGCGATGCCGAGCACGTATCCGCAGGGGAGCTATGGGGTAACTTCATAGGTAATCTCATGGCCAATAGGGGCATAGAGGCCGTGAAACCTCTCGCGCATAGGGTCAGCCCCCGGGTGCTCGAGCAGATTATGGGCTTCCTAAGTCGGGCGCGCATTTCACATCCGGAAATCACCGAGAACCTCGACGGGGATCTATCAAAGCGCGGCTGGCTCTGGGACAAACGCAAGAACGCCTACATCTCAATGCCATAATCCGCCGAGGTTGGCGGTGGCGAGTAGCGCGTGTTAGTAATGAATTTAGCAACGATAAATGGCCTAGAATGAGGCCATTTATGTTTCAGCGAAAACTTGACATACTATATTAATAGGTGTATAATTATATTGTAATTTGGCGAGTGCCTTGAATTCTTATATCTCTGCGGCAACGAAGAGGGCGTTCGCCTGATTCCTTCTTTGTTGCCGCAGATGAGTTTATGGGGAGCGAAGGCGGCAACGAAGGCCACCGTGAGGGTGGCGAGCAACTCACCGCTATGAGGCGAGATGCCTCGGGAGGGAGCAGCAATGAAAAATCGGAAGGAGATTCATGGGTTCGAACTGGCGGTTAGTGAACTGGTGGTCCACCTCGATGCACTCCTCGCGGGACGGTTCTCGAAGTGGGAGTCCGTCAAAAGAGG
>CAYJUW010000008.1:0-669 GCA_964373495.1 uncultured Candidatus Saccharibacteria bacterium
GTAAGCGAAGTAAAGCGGTTAGTTGTTCGAAGTTCTACTACCGGGCATGATCAAACTCTTCCCCAACGAAACCATCCAGCTCGTCATCCGGAGGCACTGGATCGTCTTCCTCCCCCCGGCGGCGATCTTCTTCTTCCTCCTCGTGGCCCCCGCGCTCGCCCTTTCCTCGGCTCTGGTCTTCCTTCCTGCGCTCGCCGCGCCCGGCCTGGCCGCGGCGACGAAATTCATCTTTGCCCTCTACCTCTTGGCCTTCTCCCTCGGCGCGCTCATCGTCTGGATGAGGTACTACCTCGATGCCTGGATCATCACCGACCAGCGCATTATTGACATTGAGCAGCATGGGCTCTTCCGCCGCGAGATTTCGGAAATCCCCATGGAGAAGATCCAAAACGTGACCATCGATATCCCGGGCTTCCTGGCCACGGTCATGAAATTCGGGACCATCAAGATCCAGACGGCAAGCGAGAGCGACTTTGTCATCACCGAGGTGCCGGACTGCTACCGCGCCAAAGACCTCATCCTGAAATATTCCCGCGTGCCCCGGCAAACCATCCCCCACGAACCCGAGGAGAAAATTATGGCCGGATAGATTGCCGAAACCCGAAGTTCGAAATCCCTGCCCCGAGCGGGGTCGAGGGGCGAAATCAGAAACAAACCCCAATGACCTAA
>CAYJUW010000008.1:679-24169 GCA_964373495.1 uncultured Candidatus Saccharibacteria bacterium
AGATTGCCGAAACCCGAAGTTCGAAATCCGAAATCCGAAACAAACCCCAATGACCTAAATCCCACACACGTTTGGAATTTGTGATTTTGTATTTTGGATTTGTTTTGGATTTCGTGCTTCGGATTTAGGATTTCTTACGTGCTATGGCTGGCCACTCCCGCTGGGCACAGGTGAAGCATAAAAAAACCCTCTCCGATGCCAAGCGCGGAGCGCGGTTCTCGAAACTTTCCCGCATAATCAGCGTTGCGGCGCGAGACGGCGGCACGGATCCGGACTTCAACCCCAAACTCCGGACGGCCATTGAGCAGGCCCGGGAAGAAGGCCTGCCCAAAGACAACATCGAGCGCGCCCTCGCCCGGGGCCTGGGCGCGACCGATGGTCTGGCCCTCGCCGCGAGGGAATACGAGGCCTACGGCCCGGGCGGAAGCGCCTTTCTCATCCAAGCCGCCACCGACAACGCCAATCGGACCACCAACGAAGTGAAAAACATCCTGGCCGAATTTGGGGGAAAGCTCGCCCGCGCCGGGAGCGTGGCCTGGCTCTTCGAGCGTAAGGCCGTGGCGGCATTCGCTGTTCCGGCCGCCGGGCCGGCCGAGGCCATGGAACTCGCCCTCATTGATGCCGGCGCGGAGGATATCCGACGCGGCGATGGCCAGCTCACCGCCCTGGTGGCTCCGGAAAATCTCGAATCCTTTCAGCGGGCTGCGGGTGAGCGCGGGCTCACCCCCGCGGCCATCCGCCTTGCGGCGGTGGCCGCGCGCGCCGCGGTGCTCGCCCCTGAAGACCGCCGCCGGGCCGAAGCCCTAGCCGAAGCCCTGGGCGAGCATCCGGACGTCGCCGAAGTGTGGACCAACCTCGCTGAATGAAATCCGAAGCACTGAATCCCAAATCCGAAACAAATCCTAATGTTCAAAATCCAAAACACGTTTTGAATTTGGAATTTAGAATTTGTTTAGGATTTCGATATTCGGATTTCGAATTTTTATGAGGGTAGTGGGCGTTGATCCGGGAACAACGCGCGTGGGCTACGCACTGCTGGATATGGCCCGAGGAAACGCGGAGTTCCTCAATGCTGAAACCATCGCCATCCCGGCCAGCGCTTCGGCTGCCGGGCGCCTCTCGGCGCTCGAGCGCCTCCTTGAAGCGCGGCTCCGGCGGGACCGGCCCGATGTCCTGGCTATTGAACGCCTCTATTTTTCCAAAAACGCAAAGACGGCCCTGGCAGTGGCCGAAGCCCGTGGGGTTATCCTCTTGACAGCCAGCCGCCACGTCCGTAGCATCGGGGAGTATACGCCGCTCGAGGTGAAGCTGGCACTCACCGGATACGGCCGCGCCGACAAGGAACAGATGCGCCGCATGGTGCAAACCATATTCCGGAACGCCGCCCTGCCGCGGGGCGATGATGCGATTGACGCCATCGCCATTGCGCTCGCCGGCTGCTACCTCCGGCGGGGTCTTGTCAAAGATCCTCCCCGATCGTCAGAACACCCTAAAGGTCGAACACACAATCGCTAAGCACGTTCCGACAGGCTATGGTGTATACCGGTGACGAGCTCCGCCCGATTTTGACCCAGGAGGATGAGGGCGACGACGGCGAAGAGTTCGCCGATGAAGAAAAGGAGGAAGAAAAAGAAGCCGACGCAGATCTGGGCGATAGCGAAGCAGAATAGCGAAACCCAAAACCACCCCGGCGACCGCCGGGGTGGTTTTGGGTTTCGAGAGCCAAACCCTACCGCACCCGGAAAAAACGCTTCTTGCCGACGCGGATAATGCTGCCGCGCCGAATGGCCAGGCGGCGATCCTGAACCGTTACCACGGCGTCATCAACGGAGAGCGCGCCGCCGGCAATGAGCTGCCGCGCCTGGGATTTGGAGGCCGCGGCCCTGATGGCGAGTAAGAGCTCGACCGGGTGGTGCTCGCCGGCGGCGATGGATACCGCGGGAATCGTTGCCGGGAGCTTTCGCTCCGAGAAGACGCGCAAAAATTCTTCGCGGGCCCGGCGGGCCGCCGTCGGGCCACGGTAGAGCCGTACGATCGCTTCGGCGACGTCCCGCTTCACGTCACGGGGATTCTCCCGACGTTCGAGGCGACGGCGTAGCGCGCGCACGGCGTCGGGAGAAAACCACGCCGCGAGCTCGGCGTAGTGGCCGATCAGGATATCCGGGATGGACATCACCTTGCCGAACATATCCGGCGCCGAGTCCGAGATGTTAACGGTGTTGCCAACGGACTTTGACATCTTCAGCTTCCCATCGAGCCCGATGAGATACGGGAACATGACGATCTCCTGGGGCTCCTGGCCGAGCGCTACCTGCAGCTCGCGCCCGGCCAAGAGATTCAATCGCTGGTCCAAACCGCCGAGCTCGATATCGGCCTTCACCATGACCGAATCGTGGGCCTGAAGCACGGGGTACATGGCCTCGTGGAGGCGCACCTCTTGGCCAGCGCGGAGCCGCCGCTGAAAATCATCGCGCGCCGTAGCCGTACGGAGCGGGAAGTGGGTGAGGAGTCCCAGGAAATCTCCGAGCCCGGCCCGGGCGTGCCATTCGCTGTTGTGCCGCACTTCGACCGTGGACAGGGTCAGAATCTGCCCAGCTTGGCGGAGGTAGGTGCGCTCATTGCGTTTGACCTCGGCGGACGAGAGTTGGCGGCGCCCCGTGGTTTGATCCGCGGGATCGCCGATCCGAGCGGTGAAGTCGCCGATGATGAGCACGACCCGATGACCGGCATCCTGAAAAGCGCGGAGCATACGAAGCGGCACGGCGTGCCCGAGGTGGAGCTCGGGCGCCGTAGGATCAATGCCGAGCTTCACCCGCAGCCGGCGGCGCGAAGCCAGCTTTCGCCGCAAGCCCTCCGCGGCGATGATCTCCTGGGCCCGAGAAGAGAGAAGCTGCCACAACTTGTCCGCTCGACGCGTCATAGGGAAACGGTAGCATACAAACGCCACCGGGTGCTACACCCCGTGAGAAGTCCGACGGAACTTTTCTTCGAGAAAATTTCCGCGCCGGTGCTGACACGCGCGCGCGGAAGTGGTAGCATGCTCGGGTATATGCCTACCCTCCAGCGCAGCCGGCGCGGCCGGCGCCTACGGCGCTTCTTCCTGATCGGCGTCCTTGCCGCCATCGGGCTCGCCGCCGCCCTGGCCGTGGCCGCGGCCGTGGCTCTGCAAAACCTCCCCAGCCCGGAGGATCTTTTCCAACGCCGGATCGTACAGTCCACAAAAATCTACGACCGCTCCGGTGCGGTGCTCCTCTATGAAATTCACGGCGAGGAGAGGCGCACGGTCATTCCCTTCGGGGAAATCCCCGAGGCGGTGAAGCAGGCCACCATCGCGGCGGAGGATGCAAACTTCTACCGCCACGGCGGGCTCGATTTTAAAGGTATTGCCCGAGCCCTCCTGACGGACATCGCCGCGCTCGACTTCCGGCAGGGCGGCTCGACCATCACCCAACAGCTGGTCAAAAACTCCTTCTTGGGCCACGAGCGCACCATCCGGCGCAAGCTCAAAGAGGCGCTCCTGGCCGTCAGCCTTGAGACGCGGCTGTCCAAGGACGAAATCTTAAACCTCTATCTGAACCAGATCCCTTACGGATCAAATGCCTACGGCATTGAGGCCGCGGCCCAGACCTTCTTTGGCCGGCATGCCCGCGAGCTCTCCGGAGGGGAAGCCGCGCTCCTGGCCGCCCTGCCCAAAGCCCCCTCCTACTACTCGCCCTACGGCCAGCACAAAGACGAACTCCTGGCCCGGAAGGACCGCATTCTTGAGCGTATGGCCGGGCTCGGCTCTATCTCGCCCGAGGAGGCCGAGCGCGCCCGAGCCGAAAAGCTCCGCTTCCTGCCGGCTACCAAAAACATCCGCGCCCCGCACTTTGTGATGTACGTGCGCGACTACCTGGTCGAGCGCTACGGCGAGACCGAAGTTGAGGAGGGCGGCCTCATCGTCACCACCACCCTGGATTGGAAATGGCAGGAAGAGGCCGAACGGCTGGTCGCCGAGGGCGCTCGGAAGAACGAGGAGCTCATCCAGGCCAAAAACATGGCCCTGGTCGCCGTTGACCCCACGAGCGGGGGCATCCTGGCCATGGTCGGGTCGCGCGATTACTTCGACGTGGAGAACGACGGCAACTTCAACGTGGCCACGGCCCTCCGTCAGCCCGGATCGGCGTTCAAGCCCTTTGTCTACGCCACGGCCTTTTTAAAGGGCTTCACCCCCGAGACCGTGCTCTTTGATGTGCCGACGGAGTTCAATCCCCTCTGCGCTCCGGGGGGCGAGCCGCGGCCGGGCTCCGGCATTGACCCTCAGGACTGCTACCACCCCGCCAACTACGACGAACGCTTCCGCGGGCCGGTGAGCGTGCGCCAGGCCCTGGCCCAGTCGCTGAACGTTCCCTCGGTGAAGCTCCTCTACCTCACCGGGATTGATGATTCCATCAAGACCGCCGAAGCGCTCGGCATTACCACCCTGAAGGACCGTTCTCGCTACGGCCTCTCGCTCGTGCTGGGCGGCGCGGAGGTCAAACTCCTCGAGCTGACCAGCGCCTACGGCGTCTTTGCTAATGACGGCATCCTGAATCCGCCGGCCGCGGTTATGAAAATCGAGACGGCAAGCGGGCGGGTCCTGGAGGAGCACCGCCCCGAGCCGCGGCTCGTGCTCGACCAGCGCGTTGCCCGGATGATCTCCGACGTCCTCTCCGACAACGACGCCCGCGTACCGGTGTTCCAACCCCGCTCTTCGCTCTATTTCCCGGACGTTCAGGTTGCCGCCAAGACCGGAACGACCCAGGACTACCGCGATGCCTGGGCCGTCGGCTACACCTCCGCGGTGGCCGTCGGCGTCTGGGCCGGCAACAACGACAATACGCCGATGCGACAAAAGGGTTCCGGAGTCATGGCGGCGGCCCCCATCTGGCATGAATATATGGCCTTTGCCCTTCGCGAACGACCCTCCGAGTCATTTACCCCCCCGGAACCCGCCGGGTCAGAAAAGCCGATCCTACGGGGGATCTGGCAGGGCAATCAGTTTGCAACCATCGACACCGTATCGCAGAAACTGGCCACGGAGTACACCCCGCCGGAGACGAAACAGATCGTGGCCTTCGGCGAGCCGCACGATACGCTCTACTGGATTGACCGCCGTGATCCGGCCGGACCGCCGCCGGAGCGGCCGGGAGAAGATCCTCAATATCCGAACTGGGAAACCGCCTTCAGCAGATGGTGGGCCGCAAGCGGCCTTGCTATCCGTCCGCTCTCGGCCATGCCGACAACCGCCGATGACGTCCACACCCCGGAACGCCAGCCGCGTCTCCGGGTCGAAACGCTGCCGCTCGAAAACGGCGGAAAGGGAATACGCATCCGCGTGGCGGTCGAGACGCCATTCGGCATTCGCGAACTTTCCCTCCTCGCCCAGGATCGCCTCCTGATTTCACGCCGCGCTCCGCCCTCGCCGATTGAATTCACCCTTTCGGAGGAGCTCATCGCCCAGGCCAACCCGCCCGGCGCGATTGAAATCCGCGCCTACGACACCGTGGGCAACATCGGCCGGGCCGTCCTCGCCCTGCCTTAGACCGAGCGGATGGGCATCACCAGGTAGCGGTAGGCCGAATCCGAGGGGTTCTGAATCATGGTCGCGCCGGAAATGCCGTTTAAGTTCAGGGTGACGTGTTCCCCGCCAGCAGCGCCCACGCCATCGAGGAGGTAGCGATAGTTGAACATCGCTGTTCCGGATTTCCCCCGGCCCTGCACCGCGATCCGGGCTGAGGTGCCGCCGGTCTCGGCGTTCGCGGTCGTGATTTCGAGTTCACTGGGGGTGAAACGGATGGACACGTCGTTCAGGCGACTGGAGAAGACCGCAGCCAAGCGGATCTTCTTTTCGAATTCTTCCCGGGCGACGACGAGCCTGGTCTCGTAGGCCGGAGGGATAATGGTGCGGTAGGGCGGGTAGGTGCCGTCAATGAGCCGGGAGAGAATGCGGTTTTCGTTCCAGCCGAAGAGCGCCTGGTGCTCGCCCACCTGGACGATAAGCTCGGCGTCGGGAGGGACGCTGCGGATTAGCTCCTGGGCCACGCGCGCCGGGATAATGCACTCCACGCTCGTCTGGACACCGTCTTGGTTGGCTAGGGTGTGTTCGGCGAGGCGGAAGGAGTCCGTGGCCGCGAGCACAACGGTCCCCGGGTTTGCCGCCATGAAAATACCGGCCAGCATCGGCTTGACGTCGCTTGCGGCCGCAGCCAGGACCACGCGCCCGAGAGCTTCGACCATCTGGTTCCCCGCCATAAGAAAAGAATGATCGGATTTAATATCCGGGAGTTTAGGGAATTCAGAAGGATTAAGGCCAAAGATAGTAACGTCGCTGGAGGGGGTGTGGATGACCAGTTGCTGCTTTTCCGCCTCCAGGGTAATCGTTTCATCGGATAGGGATTGGAGAATTTGCGCAATAGATTTCGCCGGCGTGGTTGCGCTGCCGGTTTTATACACTTTCCCGGGAATAGTGTACTCAATACCAACCTCGAGATTTGTCGCGCTTACAGAAATTTTCTTGTCCCGAACAGTAATAAGAATATGAGAAAGAGTGGGGAGGGTTACATGCCGGCCGGTAAAGCGCTCGGCGGTAAGGACCGCGTCTTTTAGATGCGCCGTCGTGCAAGTGAATTTCATATCACGGTGAGTAATAAAGTAATAATTTTATCTTATTGTTATTGTTAGGAAGAATAAGAAGGGGGTAGCGCGGCATGAGTAACTAATAATGCGAGTTTTATTCGCGAACCGCACTGCACCGAGTAGTGAATAGGATGGGGGTAACGCTATGGCAGATTTTCACGTAAAGAGGTATGGGAAATTTCCCCTTCTCCTCCCCAGCTTATACGGGTGCGCTATAGATTTTTTCCTTTACCGCTTTCAACTCCATTTCCAGCACCGGATTTGCACCGAGATCGGCGAGAATTTTCTTATAGGCATGGATGGCTGTGGTGTGGTCTTTTTTCCCCAACTTGTCGCCGATGAAGGGAAAGGAGCACTTGAGCTCCTCGCGGAGGAGGTACATGGCAATCTGGCGCGGCTTCACAATCTCTTTTCTCCGGCTGCGGTTGATAATGTCCTTCTCCGTGACGTCGTAGAATTCAGCCACGGTGCGGATGACTTTCTTATAGGAGGCGAAGCGCCGCGGTGCGGATGAGATTTGGGCCAGGATTTTTTTCGTCTCCTCAACATCCAGCGGGGCCGCGCTCATGCTGGTGCGGAGGACGAGCCGGTTGAGCGCCCCTTCCAGGTCGCGGATGTTGGCGGTGATGGCCTCGGCCACCGCGGCCAGCACCTCCTCGGGCAGGGAGAGGTTCCGCGCTTTCAGCTTTGATTTCAGGATGGCCAGGCGCGTCTCAAAGTCCGGCTCGCCGAGGTCGGCGATCATGCCGCCCTCGAAGCGCGAGCGCAGCCGCCCTTCGAGCGTGGGGATGGCCGCCGGCGGTTTGTCGGAGGAGATGATGATTTGGCGGTTTTTCTCGTAGAGGGTGTTGAAGAGGTGGAAGAACTCTTCTTGCATTTTTTCGGTCCGGGCGATGAACTGGATGTCATCCATGATCAGAAGGTCAACCGCGCGGTAGCGTTCCTTCAACTCGTTCATGGATTTGCCGGTCAGGGCGTCCACCACATCGCTCATGTATTTCTCCGCGGGCAGATAGCGAACCTTGAGAGCCGAATTCTTATGAAGGAGATCGTTGCCGATGGCCTGGATGAGGTGGGTCTTGCCCAATCCGACGCCGCCGTAGACAAAGAGGGGGTTATAAGTGCGGCCGGGGTTTTTGATGACGGCCTGGGCCGCGGCGTGGGCCAGCTCGTTGAAGGAGCCGACAACGAAGTGTTCGAAGGTGTAGCGCGGGTTCAGCCCGCTCGCGGGATCCGCGGCCGCTTCGCGGAGCTCCAATCGGTCCTGGGGCAGTTCCATGAAATCCGACCGCTGGTGTGGGCGGGGTTTCGATCGCGCCAGATGCATCGGCCGGGAGAGCGGGCCGACCACGTAGTTGACGTCGCGGATATCCTCGGCGGCATTCCGGAGCGCTCGGAGGATGGGCTTATGGTACTTATCCTGGAGCCAGTTCTTGGCAAATCCGTTGGGCACCGAGATTGTGACCACACCCTCGGCAATATCCGCGATGGCCGTTTCCTTGAACCAGGTGATGAAGCTCGCCCGCGAGATGTCGAGTTCAAGTTCCGCGAGCACGCTTTTCCAGAGGTGTTCTTGGTCCATGGAGTGGAGCGATGGAGGAGCCGTTATGGGTACGCGATGCCGAGTTTGGTACGGGTACCGGATGCGTGCGGCCCGCACCCGCACGTACGAAACACTATACTACCGGAGTGAAATCGTAGGAAACAGGAAAATATCCCGGAACTGTTTATAGCCTGTGCATAATCTGTTGGTGCGAACATGCGGCTCCATGCGGTGGAGTTTGCCGTTGCGATACTACCGGGTATACTACAAAAGGCATGAAACGGACCTACCAGCCCAAGCGCCGGAAGCGAACGCGCGTACACGGCTTCCGGGCGCGCAGGCGCACCTCCGGCGGCCGGCGCGTCATCAGGCGGCGGCGCGCCAAGGGGCGGCGCCGGCTTACCGTCTAGTCGGGGACCATGCCCGGTCGTACAACCGTCTCTTACCCAAGGAGTGTTCGGGCGGTCGGAGAGCCGCTTGCCGCGCTTCAGAGCGAAATCCGCCGACCGTTGTACTACCGGGCATGGCCGCCGCACGCCGTTTTACCCCGTTAGATCCTGAACACTCCGGCCTTCAGGCCGGGGACAAAAGGAACGTTTCTTCAAAGTTCAGTAAACGCCCAGTCATTCAGGGCGGGGGTCTAACGGGGTTTACCAACCGCCGCGAGGTCTTGCGGATCATCCGCAACGGCCAGAGGCTGCGGCTTCCCCTGGGGCGCGTCTCGATCCTCCCCGCGTCCGGTCCGATCGGCCGCATCCTCTTCGTGGTGCCCAAGGCCGTTTCCAAGAAGAGTACGGTGCGCAATCGCATTAGGCGAATCTTGGTCGCCTGGGCCCGGGAGCGGAACGTCGGGGCGCTCCTCGGCCGTGACCTCGTCGTCTTCGTTGACCCCGCGCTTGCCGGCCTGAGCCCCCGCGCCATCCGCAGCGAAGCCGAGGCCATGGCCGAGCGCCTGGTGGCGCCCCCCGCCTTCCGGCGGGGTGGGCAGTGAGGTCGGTTGTCCCGGCCGTCCCCGCACACGCGCCGCGGGGCCGTTCTGGTTAGGAAGCGTATAAGTTCGGTCGGGCGCGTCAATCTGGACTGATCGGTTTTCCGTGTTCCATTCATTCGCATGGGCTTCATCGTCTCCCTTTATACCGAGATCATCTACCGGCCGCTCCTGAACGGCTTGGTCCTTATCTACGGCCTCCTCCCCTACCAGGATCTCGGCTTGGCCATCTTCGCTCTGACGCTGATCGTCCGGGCGCTCCTGCATCCGACCATTGTCCAGATGCTCTCTTCTCAGCGAGCCATGTCCGCACTCCAGCCGCGGCTTCGCGAGATCCAGGAGCGGTTCAAATCAAATCGCGAGGAGCAGGCCCGCCAGACCATGGCTCTCTACCGCGAGGCAGGCGTGCACCCCTTCTCCATGTTCGTGCCCCTCTTGGTGCAGCTGCCGGTCCTGATCGGGCTTTACCATGTGTTCTCCCGGGGCATTGCGCTCGCCGACCCCGCGCTCCTCTACTCCTTCCTCCCGGCGGCGCAGCCGTTCAACGCCGTGGCCTTCGGAATCTTTGATCTCACGGCCAAGAGCTTGCCCTTGGCCCTGGCCGCCGGCGCCTCGCAGTTCCTGCAGTCCAAGCTCCTGGCCGCGCCCCCGCCCGCTCCGGCGGCCGGCGCCAAGGGCGGGGCGGATTTTCAAAAGGCCCTCACCTGGCAGATGACCTACTTCTTCCCGGTTTTCATCGCCTACATTTCCTGGTCGTTCCCCGCGGCCATTGCCTTTTACTGGACAGCGCTGAACCTCCTTGCTATAGTACAGCAACTCGCGATTCAGCGGCGGCTCGATCGCGCCGACCATGAACGGCATTCGCGAACACCTCACCCAAACCCTTGAGAAAATGGGCATCCGCGCCGAAGTCGAGGAGCGGGCCATCCCGGACATCGCCACCCCCTACGTCAATGTCGTCACCGACGACGCGCCGCTCCTCATCGGCAGCCGGGCCCAGAACCTATTGGCGCTCGAGTATCTCATGAAGCGGTTCATCGAACGCACCGCGGCCGAGGAGCGGCCGGCGTTTTTCCTCGACGTCAACGGCTACCGGCTCCATCAATTGGAAGAACTGAAAGCCGAGGCCAAGAACGTGGCCAAGAAGGTGCGGCTCTACCGCGCGGCCATTACGTTGAAGCCCATGCCGGCCTTTGAGCGCCGGATCATTCACGTGGCCTTGGCCGAGTACCCGGACATCACCACCCAATCCGTCGGCGAGGGCGAGTCCCGGCGGGTGGTCATCAAACCCTACCCGTAGCAAGCAGGAAACAGTGGGCAGTGAGCAAGACCGCGTTGAGCGGTTTTATTACCGCCCGCGCCGAATACCTCGCCGCTCTCTAGGCCAGATGCAGGCAAATTTTTCGAAGCAAAATCGCCTCATCGCCGCGGATGAAAGATTTCATTTTGGAATTAATAAAAAGAGAGTTCCCTGTCGGAACTCTCGTGTGGTCTTTGTGCTAGCGGAGGAGCGAGAGGACTTTGGGGACGTAGGCCTGCGTTTCCGGGAAGGGCGGGATGCCGCCGTAGGAGTGCACCGCCTCGGCTCCGGCATTGTAAGCCGCGAGCGCCAGGCGCAAATCCCCGAACTCATCGAGGAGCTCGCGCAGGTGCCGTACGCCGCCAACGATATTCTCGTAGGGATCGAATGGGTCCCGGACTCCGAGGCGCGCCGCGGTCTGGGGCATGAGCTGCATCAGGCCCTTGGCACCCTTGGGCGAGACCACCCATGGGTTCCAGCCCGACTCGACGGTGATGACCGCTTCGACGAGTTTTGGATTCACGCCGTGGCGCTCGGCGGTCGTGTGTGCGAGTTCGAGGAGCGATCGCGGAGTTCCCGGCACCCTAGCCCGCGGGGGCGCGTATCCCGGGGCAACCGGCGGCACGGATGCGAGCGCTCCGTGCGGCGGGCAGAAGTAATACGAGATGGCGTACGACCCGAAGGCGTTCCGGCCCTGATAGATACAGTGCGTGGCCTCGGCTGGCGCGGACGGAAGGAGCGAGAAGAAAAGAACTGCGAGTAGGACTTTTCGCAAGCGCTCACCCCCTTTTCTGCGGGATTTGACACAAAGGTATTAAGATGATATCATATAGCTTCGGAATTGGCAAGGACGTTGAGAACAGAAAAACAACAAAAACGCGCAAAACGCGCGAGAAAGGAGAGCGGACATGGCAAGCACATCCGGTTTCATTGCCGGGTTGGGGAAGGTGCGGCTCACCCTTGAGCTCACCCCGCAGCCCACGCCGAGCGGCGGCGACATCCTCGCCGTCGCCATGCTCATCGCCGATCGCGACCAGGTTCCACTCGCCGGGCAGACAGTCACGTTCTACCATGGCGCCGATGAAGCCGCCTCAGAGCCAACCCACGGCGACGGCAGGATTTCGAACACCTTCCTCGGCCTCGGATTCGGTATGCACGCCATCTCGGTGCAGGTCGCCGGCGTCTCCGTGACGCAGCGGCATACGTTTATCAAGCCAGCGGCGGAGCAAATCAATCCGCCCGCCGAGTTAAAGGTGTACGCCCACCCGCAAGGTCCAGCGAAGGAGTACTACGTTTCCGTTGAGCTCATCGGGGGACAAGGGCCAGTGAAGCAGTGGCCGATCGAGATTAAAGACCCCGCGCACATAACGTATGGGAAGCGGGTGCGGGTGGCCAAGAGCGCGGAGGATGGAGCCCATCGTTTTACAGTGGAAACAAAAAGACCACGCGAGGTCTTCATCTCTGTCGTTGGCACACCGCTCGAATTCACATTGCGGCTTCCCGGCCCCACGCGGCGGAAATTCTACAAACCGTCAGAGCCAACGGAAAAGCGACCCAAGACCGCAGCTGAAGAGCACTGCGAAGCGGCATGTGCAGCCGGCGAGCGGTGGATGGGCAAGATCATCGCTGGCTTCAAGACAAAGCAGGAGGAACCTCCGCCGCGGGCGAGAGCGCCCCTGTTGAAAAGGGTTTTCTCGCGGTTGCAGCGCGTCGGATCAATGGGAGCGCGCGTGTCTCAAGCTGCCGCATCGAAGGTGTTCGCGCAGCTGCGTAAGGTTGGGGGGCGCATCAGGCGCGCCATCTCGAGTTTCAGAGAGCGGCGCAGAGCAACGGAACCAACATGGAAGCGGCGCATTAGCCGCTAGGGAGGCAAATAGTGCCAATTCCAATGCTTGGGCTCGGTGGTCTATGGAGTTTTCTCACGGGCGCCGCAATCCACGAGGGCGCCCGCGGGGTCATTAAGAACGGCCTCGAGAAAGCCGCCGGGGTGATTATCAAGCGGGGGGAGGATCTCATCAAACAGAACCCCCGTGAGGACTACACCGAGGTGCTACGCCATCTTGAGCAGGTGGACCCAGTTGCTGCGCGTTGCATTACCGATGCCCAGCAGCAAGCCACGGATGCCGGCGTAGAAAACCTCTTCGTAGTTACCCTGGGGAGCTACATCCCCCACGACGAAACAGGCAAGGTAAGGATGGCTGAAGCGGTCGAGCGTTTCGCCTGGCTCGGCGGCAAGGACGAACCGGAATTCAACCTAGCGGTTGAGGGGCTGAAGCACGATCCCGTGGCGCAATTCATTCGCCACTGGATCCTCGGCAAGTTGGCCGTCGCTTGGAGCTTCATTGACGGCGCGGCCGGCCGTCTCGCCGATGAACTGAGGCCCTACGCCGAAAACCTCGCCGCGCGAGCGGCGAAGAAACCGACATGGAGGTCGCTATGGCTGGACTTATAGGGGAGGTTCTTTCGATCATCGCCTCTTGGAACAGGAGGCCGGTTCGGAAGATCCGCGACAGCGCGATCTTCATCACGGCATTTCCGCTGGCACTACTCCTCGTCGCCGGAATGGCTGGCGGCTGGAGCTGGCGGGCTAAGCTTTGGCTCATCGAGTTCGAACTTGCCTGGACGATCGTCGCCGTACTCGTGATCGCGGCCAGGCGTCTGCCGCTTGCCGCAGAGATCGGCGTTGCGATCGCTGCGTCGAGCACAAAAGTGGATCTTGCAAAGGTGGGGGAAACGTATCTCCGTCTTGTCGCGAGCATCCTCGCGGCTGAAATCTTCGCCGGACTCGTTACCCTCTGGGCACCGGTCCATGGCGATCTTTCCCTCTCGTTCCTCGGCCTCTTCCTCGGCATCGGCTGGCTCGCCTACTGGCTCTGGACGGGGGAGGACGTTGAGTGGTGGAAGAAAACGGTCAAATTCACCATCGCCCTCAGCTTGGTCGCAGTCGTCTCGGGAGTCCTCATCCCCTACCTTATGCCGGCAACTACCGCAGAGCTGGGACGCCACAGCGGCGTAGCCGATGAGGCCGGCCTTAGTCTCGTGAAAAGCATTGCCGCCCTCTTTAGGGGGACTGCAACGCCGAAACAAGCGTTCTATGCCGTTGCGATGATCCTTATCATCGCCCTCGGCGTTCTGAAACTTCTCGACAAAAAAAAGAGCGCCGGCGGTCGCGCTGTTGCGGGTATAGCGGTGGCACTTACCCTTGTTGCCCTTGTCTCATGGTTTGTTTGGGGTATGGGCGGTGTCATGGCCAAGGGCGCCGTGGCACCCGCGCCGCTCGGCGAGATCGAGCGCCGGGAGGTTCCGCTCGCCGGGCCAGAGGCATGGGTGCCGGTGGCGCCCCTGCCGCCGTGGCGCGTCAAAGTAGACCAGCGCCACGTGCGCGGGATGCTCGATATCCGGTATAACGACGGGCGGGAGGTCAGGGTCGGATCGGATGATAAGCTGACCCTCCCGGGGGCCCTCTACCCTACCGCGTTAAAGGGTGAGGGTATTGGTCTCATCTGGCTCTGCCCGCCGCCGTCAAAGGCGTGCGAGTAGGCGCCTGCTCAAATCCAGGCCTCTGCGCGAGGGTCATCGCGCCTAGGTTACTGGGTTTGGTCCCCGTTCTTTATTCAGTTCGTGTGAGCCCTCGGGCTCCGGATTCAGTAACCTGAAGTTAAGGTTCCTGGATTCCGGGGCCCTTTCTATTGGTGGGAAGTTCCAAACCCGAAACCAGAAACCAGAAGAAAGTTCCAAGGTCCAATGCCCGAAGAGGTTACCTCTTTCCCTTGCGGACGATAGAGCCAAATATAAGGTTGAGTTCTTGCGCTTCCCGCCAGAGGTTCCGGGCTTCATCCCGAAGTTCCGGAACGGCAATAGCTATCATACGGCACCAGTGTTTCGTTTCCTTCGATTCTTTCCTACAGATATTCATCTTGTGGACGAAATCTTTCTTTAACTCCGAGTCATCCGCTTCCAGGTAGTTTGCTCCTATGCTGGTACCGGATCGAACAAGCTGGTTAATGAGTGGAACCGTAACTGCAGTTTTCGGAATTTTCTTTGCAAACCGTATTACCTCTTCTCCAAATTGAGCAGTTCGTTGTTCGAGGTCATAGGGTTTCTTTTTGGGTGGTGGGGCTTCTGACATTCTTTCTGGTTTCTGGTTTTGGGTTTCGTGTTTTACTCTTTGAGCGTGAGGCGCCAGAGGGTGTTATCCTTCTTATCCTGGAAGAAGAGATACTTCCCGTCGGGAGAGAGGAAGGGCGAGATCACGTCAAATGGCCCGCCGGGCCCGCCCGGGGCAATGAGGGTTTTTGCCTGTTTGGTCGCAAGGTCGAGTTCTACGATGGCATCGAGGAACGAGGTCGCGCCCTTATACCATTCGTCCGGCGACGGGGAAAGGATCGTGCCCTGCGGCACGCCGCAGTAGAGCTTTTTGGCATCCGCGGCGGCAGCGCATTTTTCGGCAATGGTTACCAGGTCAAAGGGATCGCTGGCGCGGCTGGCCAGGGTGTAGCGGCTGATGCGCTCGGCCGCGCCGTTCTCTTGAGAGCGGGAGTAGAAGAAGCCGTTGCCGTTCGGGAGCGGCTGGACCACGACCCCGTGCGTCCCGGAGAGCAATACCTCGGTCTTTTTTGTGGGCACGTCAAAACGGAGCACCAAACTCGGTGCCAGGCCGGAGGGCCGCGAGACGAGCAGGATTGAATTTTTTGAAATCCAAGCCAGGGTAAAATCGGGAATCGGCGTCGTATACACGACGGCCGGTTTTTGGTTTCCGGCATCGGCAATGACCAGGGCCGTGTCGCCGGGCCGCCGCAGGAGATAGGCCAGCGATTTGCCATCCGGCGAAAAGCTCGCCGATGTTGCCTCCGGCGGGAGGAAGCGCGAGGCCGTCCCGGTTGCCACGCCGGCCAGGAACTTTTTCACCGCGTCGCCCTCGCGGTAGAAGATTGCCACGCGATTTCGCGCCGGCGCCCAGGCCGCCTCAAAGGCCTCCAGCACGGTGAGCGAGAGGACGTCTTTTACGTTTTCGCCGTTGAGGTCGGATGACTGGACGTGGCCGTTCTCGCGGCGGATGTAGAGAATTGATTTTCCGCCGGCCGAGAGCGCGGGTGCCAGGATGTCCTGGTCAATGATCTGGCGCAGCGGACGCGCTTCGGCCGCCGGGCCCGATGGTTCGCCGGTTGGCCCTGGCGGCGTCGGTGCTGGCGGAGCCGGCGTTGGCCGGCCCCCGCCGATGAACGGCAGGTTGCCGAAAAAGGGAACGCGGCCGTTTTTTTGTTGCGAGTTCACCGCAAGATACGTCAGCACCCCTGCGCCAATGGCGAGGATGAGGGCGACGATGACCACCACGATGATGATGCGTTTGCCGGTCATTTTGTTTTTAGCGCGTTATCAATGACCGTATTGATGTCAAATCCGTGGGTCACGAGATCGGGGTTAATGGTATAGAGGATGAGGTAGGCCGAGGCGGCCAGGATAATGCCCCAAATGGCGTTCGAAATCCACGTCCGGCCGGACTCGGCCTTGGTGAGGTTGGCCCCGGAGAACATATACTGGATCCCGCCCCAGACAATGGCAAAGAGCGCGGCGATGCCAACGAACCCGAGGAACCAGATATAGAGGTTGGAGAGGTAGCCGGGCACGTCGCCGCCGCTGGTTACGCCCGGACCCCCGCTGGTTACGCCCGGGCCTCCGCTGCTCACGCCAGTGCCAGCGGCCAGAACGACCCGTTCCGTCAGGGCCGCCTCCGCAAGGACCAGAATGGCAAGGAGGGTTAGGCAGCAGATTTTTTTTACCGTCGCGCGTGTCATGTCAGCGGAGTTCAACGGTTACGCCCGTGCTCGCCCGTTGTGTCGGCTGCGCGCGGCTTTGCACGCTCACGCTCAGCCGATCAAGCGCCGGGGTGCTAGGGTTGGAGGTGAGGATGAAGCGCCATGGGTCCGGCGGCTCGCCGGCGATATCCTTGCCGTTCAGGTTCCAGGTGTAGGCGAGCGCGCGCTCCTCGGCGCGGAGAAAAAAGAATGGCGCGGCGATGAACTCATGCGGCTCGCCGGAGGCCGCGTCAAATTCGCTGGCCAGCCGCGCCGAAACCCCGCCCTGTTTCGGGGCGTAGGCGTAGATGCCAACGCGGGGCTCAACCGGCGCCAGGGCCAGGTTTGCGGACTTGGATGTTCCCGCGGCATTTTTCATCATGACTTCAATCTGCTCCCGCACCGGGAACTGAAAGGCGAACGAAAATGTTGACTTCCCGAGCCCCGAGGCCTGGGGGATGATCCCGCCGTTGAACTGCCACTGGTAGATGAGTTCACCGGGACTCGAAATATTGGGCAGGGCGAGCACGGTGACCCGGCTTCCGACCGAGGGCAGGGCCTTGCCCTTGTACCAATACGGCACCGTGGTGTCGGCCCACCAGTAGAGCGGGGCGGATATGGCGCGGATGGCAAGGCTTTTTGTCCGTACGGTTCCGTCAGGCGTGGTCAGGGTAACGCTTATGTTCCGCAGCTCCCCTTCCCGGCCTCCCGGGAGCTCGATGCGGTACTGCCCCCGGCCGCTGGCCTCCCGCTGGCGGACGCCGTTCACCGACCACTGGTAGGCGGCCAAGTTCTTATCAAAGGCAAAGGTTACGACCTCAACCGTGACCGCCTCGCCGGGATCGGGAGCGACGTTCGCGGCCTGGAGCGAAAATTCGCTCGTGGCCGTCCGGAGCGTTTGTTCCAACTGCTGCGGGCCGGGGACAGTGGTGATGAGCGCGGTCTCTTCGGCCGTGGTGAAACTTCCGCCGGGCGCGGCAGTAACCCGCACTTGAATGACTTCGGCCGCCTCCGGATTGGTCGGCATGGTGATGGCCGAGCGGCCGAGGCCGGAGACGGCATCGAGTCGGGCCCCGTTCCGGTACCAGGTAAAGACCGTGCTTGAGGCCGTGAAGTTCTGCGGGACGGCCTCGAGCGTTACTGACTCGCCGGCATTGGGGAGCTCGGGCGAGACGCGGAGCGAGAACGCCGGGGCGGTCTGGGCCCAGGCGGCTACGGCGATGACAAGGATCATGAACCCGGCTGCGGCTGTTATTCCAGCCGCGGTGCGGAAAGATGATAAGGCGGATGCGTGCTCTTGGCTCATGGCGTTATCGTATCTATTCTATGGTAGCACGTTTGGTCTAGCACTATGCCGCATCGGCGGTTTTACGCTGGGCCGGCTTGACCCGCCGCAGTATCCAGAGGATGGGCGTCATGAACGGGATATTATTGATGGCAAACGGGAGATTATCGGCAATGAATCCCGCATAGGTTACCGCTCGCTTCGTCACGCTTTGCTTCAGGAGTCCGTGTTGGATCAAGTAAAAGACAATGAAGAGCGTAAAGAGGATGCCGGGGATCTGGCCGATGAAGGGAATTTCACCTATGCCGATGAGATCAACCATCCAGTCCAGGCCGTCTTTGGCCGCGCCGAGGAGCAGGAGCGGCGTACCGAAATCCCGCGCAACTATGCCCGGAGCCGCTACCCCCTCGTCAGCAGCTTCTTCTTCGGCTGCGGCTTCGGCCTCGGCCGCGTCACGCCGGCGTGCGGCTTCAAGCTCCATCCGGCGCTCCTCTTGGGTTGTCATTGTACCGTCATCCATACGGCATTCCCTATTCCCTATACGCTATCCCCTGCCCCCTGATGCGTCTTGGCAAATTCCTGCTTGGCCTTCTTGATCAGGAGCAACTGCTGGGGGTCGGAAGTGATGACTTGGTCCTCGGTGTAGGAGGCGATGATTTTGATGGCCACGTGTTTCAGGCCGGCAAAGAAAATGCCCTCCCCCACCCCGGATTCCAGGAGCAGAAATTTTTCCTCATTGGTCAGGTTGAACGTCTCCACCACTTTTTTGATCGTGGCCGGGGACTGCTTCATCAGGAGCTGGAGCGCGGAGTTGGTAACCAGCGGCTTGCCGTAGGGCGATTCCATGAAATCGGCCACGTCCTGGGTGATGGTGGTCAGGCCCAGGTAGTACTTGCGCGCGCGCTTGGCAATGCCGTAAAGGAAAGAGGCGCCGTCCTCGGTCCTCATCAGCCACCAGGCCTCATCCACGATCAACAGGCGCTTTTTGAGCTCGGAGCGGACAAGGTTCCATATGTAGTGGAGCACGATGTACATGGCCACCGGCCGCAGCTCATCTTCCATGTCGCGGACGGAAAATACCACCAGGCGATTGGAAACGCTGATGTTCGTCGGCTGGTTTAAAAACGAGGCCCAGGTGCCTTGGGTGTATTTTTTCATGCGTTCGGCCAGGCCCTCGCCGCCCTCGGTGTTGGCCAAGACGAGTTCAAGATCGGAGAGCGTGGGCGGGGTGACGGCGGTAAAGTCCGCGTCCGGGGTGATGTCCCGGCTGGCGTAGGTCTCGGTGATGGCCTGATCCAGGATGGCATCCTCCTGCGGGGAGAGGCCGCCCAAGAGGATGCGGAAAAAGCCGATGAGGTTGACGATGTTGGAGCGGAGCACGTCTGCGGGCGATTCGTCCTCGCGGGGCAGAGGCAGATCAAAGGGGTTGATGTGATTTTGCGAGGCCAGCGAGATGGAGAAGTAGGCCCCGCCCACGACCTCGGTCAGGTACTGGTACTCGCGCTCGGGATCAATGACGATGACCTCCACACCCATCATGAGCGAGCGCAGGATTTCCAGCTTGGCGAAATAGCTTTTGCCCGCTCCGGATACGGCGAAAATTACCGAGTTTGAATTCTCGAGCGACCAGCGGTCAAAGAGGATCAGGGAGTTATTGTGGCGGTTGACGCCGTAGAGGATGCCCTGGTTGGAGGTGAGGTCAAAGGAGACGAAGGGGAAGGTCGAGGAGATGGGCCCGGAGTTTAGGTAGGTATGGATCTGCAGCCGGTCGCTGGCGAACGGCAGGGTCGAGGTGAAGCCCTCGGCCTGCTGGAAGAGCGCGGGCTTGGC
Source organism: uncultured Candidatus Saccharibacteria bacterium (assembly GCA_964373495.1). Taxonomy (GTDB): domain Bacteria; phylum Patescibacteriota; class Minisyncoccia; order Sungbacterales; family SURF-37; genus JACQMJ01. The sequence continues at coordinate 20,078 of CAYJUW010000008.1, forward strand.
ATAGACGATCCGCGCCTCCAAGATAGAGCGGATTTCATGCTCGACCTTGTCGAGCTCCTGCACGCTCGAGCCGTAGATGGAGAGATAGAGCCCGAGGTTGAAGAGCCGCTCCCGGGCCTGCTGGAGCTTGTCGCGGAGTTGCTCCAGGTCGCGATAGGCCGTGTCCAGGATGGGGTCGCGTACGAAGCCCTTTTCCTCGCGAAGCGAAATTTGCGACTGTACCCGGGCGACCTGCTTTTGGAGGTTTCTCAGGATGATGGCCGTGTCTACCGGATGGACGAAGAGCGAGATGTCAAAGACCTGATCAAGGTTGATGATCGGGGAAAACCAGTTGGTGGTCAGGTAGCGGGGGTAGGAGAAGATGAAGAGGGTGCGGCAGAACTTCTCGCCCAGGCGGAGGTAGCTTGGGTTGACCTCCAGAGCCGCGGGGGCGATGATGTCGCGGAGTGTGGCCGCGCCGGTGCGGTAGACCTCCTCGGGAAACACCGAGAAGATTTCCGGCTCCTTCTTTTCTTTTTTATCGAACAACTTTAGCAAATCCATACCAATGCGTCTACAAATACTTACAAATCATTGACGGATGTTCAGGATGCGCCGGTAGCGGATGCCTTTCTTCGTAATAAGGATAAGGATTCCCAGTTTCATGTCGTTTGCTTTGAGGTAGCTGGTGATTCGCTGGAAATCCTTTATCCGGAACCGCTCGGCAACCTTCAACTCGAGCACTATACAGTTCTCTACAATGAAATCAATTACGTAGCTGCCAATATGCTCCCCGGCGTAAAACATCGGAATAACCCTCTGCGGTTCAGCGGTAAGGCCCGCCGCTCGGAACTCGTTTGCCAGTGCGCGTTCATAAATTTTTTCGGCATGTCCATACCCTAAGGTATTGTAGACGTTATACACGGAACCCATGATCTGGTAACTGAGTTCCCGATAGACCACTTTATCCGTATACTCCTGCATTTGTATTTATTCGTACACGCATTTGTTACTGATTCGTACTTGGTTCAGTAATCTTTTGCGACTCGGTGGGGTTGTACAGCCCGTAGAAGAGCTCGATCAGCTCCTCGGTGGAAAGCTGGGCTACGCGGAGCCCCAGGCGCCCGAGGCCGACGGACACGGCGTCCACCCGCTGGAGGAGCTGACTCTTGAATTTGGCGAATTCATCGCCGCCCGCGCCCGCCTCTTGACCCCGGCCGCCGCGCTCGAAGAGCGACATCAAGCCTCGGAGGATGCCGGAGCGGCGCTCGACAATGGAGGGCTGGAGGGGGATGACGACGTAAAAGGTTTTGGCCACGATCTGGGTCAGCTCGACAAAGGTGCGTACGAACTCGATGTATTCCGTAATTTGTACCTTGATCAATTCCTGCGTTTCTTCGCGCTGGCGGCCGGCCAGCGTGTCCAGGTAGGGCTGGATATTGAGGCGCCGCGAGGAGACAACGAACTGGATGGAAAAATCCAGGGAGTTCAGGAAATCCTGGTAGGCGGCGGTGAGCGCGTCCTGCTCCTCCTCGGATTTGAGGGCGAAATTCAGGGAGGAGGCCATGAGCACCGCCCGGAGCCCCTCGCCGCCGCGGAGGATGACCACGCCGTCGCGAATGGCCTCCACGGGCAGGAACTCCTGGGTGGCGGCCGCGGACTTAGCTTTGGTGGGAGGAATGACCAGAGGCATACCCGTGATGCCAATCTACTAATCTTATGCCAATCTACGAATTGCAAATCGGTTATTCTTTTGCCAGTGAGTTCAGGATACGTTTCGGACGCAGGTATCTATTACGGAAGTTGATCAGTAGCGCCAATTTTTTGCCGAGCGCGATAAGGTACCGTTTGGTTTGGTAGTAATCGGCTCTTTCCAGCACGCGCTTGGCTTTTACCTCGAGGATAATTTTACCGTCAATGATGAAGTCTACGCGGTTTCTCCCGGGGAGCTCGCTTTCAAACGATTTCGGGAGAACCACTTCCCGTTCATAGGGAATACCGTAGAGCCGCAGGTAACCCTCGATTGCATCTCCATACTGTTTTTCGCTTTGGAATCTTTCATGTTCATTATGTACGGCAAACAGTATCCCGTTCACTTTGTAAGACAGCGCATAGTGTATCGGTTTTTCGTTTCGCATCATTCGCGATTGGTATGGTTCGGCGTAGCTCACCACAGGGATTGGCATTCCATTCGCAAAATTGGCATCTTGGGTTCATTCGCGGCTAATGCGCTCTTTAATATCCAGACTCCAGGCCAGGTCGGCCAGCTTCGATTCGGTGAGCGTAGTGCGGGGCGGGGGCGCTGCGGCCGGCGGGGGGGGTGATGCGGCCTGGCCCGGCTTGGGGGGCGGGGCGCTCTTCCAGAGGTAGAGCCGGGGCTGGAGGAAATAGTTCACGGCGTTGGTAATCACCGTCGGCAGGGGCTGGCCGTTTATTTTGGCAAAGGCCATGGCGCCAAAGAGGCCGGCGATGGGCAGGGCAAAGAAGATGAAGAGGAAAATGTTCAACCAGAACCAGCCGACCAGGCCGACCGATGAGGCGCCCAGGAGGTATAAAAACTGCTTTAAGGTCAAGGGGCCGATGATGCGGTCCTCCACGGTAATGAATTGTGGGACTTGGAATTGCTGCATGGGTGAGGCACTAGGCACTAGTGAATAGGTACTAGTCATGGCGTTACTTGGCTCGCAATTTTTTGATCAGGCCATTCAGCATTTTCATGACTTCGTTCAGCTGCTTCGTTGCTTCTGCGTGGTCGGATTCTGAAATGTGGCCGAGTTCCTTTGCAATAACCAGGAATGTCTCCAGTTCCGCACCAGAACCGTAGGCAATGCTGAGGAAATTTATGTACCCTTTCAGGTACCCGCGTGTTGAGCCTTCGGCGATGTTCGCGGGGATTGAGGCTGCCGCGCGTCGCATCTGGCTGGTAAGACCGTACAATTCTTCTTTCGGGAAACTCCTTGTTAGTTCGTAGATCAGTAATGTCAGCGTGATTGATTTCTGCCAAACCGTCAGATCTTTGTAGGAAGATATATGGCTGTTCACTTTTTTAGTGCCTAGTGCCTAATCCCTAGTGCCTATTCCATCGGCTCCCGATACGGATCTTGCCGGAGGTGTTCGTCTGGACTTGGCTTCGGGGGTTCGCCCTTGTCTCTCGCCTCCTCGTAGACCGGCAAGGTTGGCGGCGGCTCGACCCGGCTCACCACAGGCGGTTCGGCCCGGCTTGCCCCGAGCGGAGTCGAAGGGCTCGCCACAGGCGGCGCGGCGCCCGGCGTTTCTTGCCCCATGCTTTTTGCCTGCCCCGTACCGAGCGTGTCCTGGCTCGGGGATTCCAGATTCGTGATTCCCGCCGCTGGCGGTCGGGCCATGGACAAGGGGTAGATGATGAGCGGTTCGAGTTTCTTTGCCGTTGGCGGCGCCGGCGAAGCAGGCGGTTTTGGCGGCGGAGGAGGCGGGGGCGCGGTGGCCCGCTTCATCGCCTCGCGGATGGGGCCGAATACCTTGGCGTTCAGTTCGTCGGATGCCGCGGCCGCTTTTGCCCGGTCGCCCCCAGTAAGGCGCGTCAGGGTTGCCAGTAGGTCCTCCCGATGGGTTTTGCCGGCAATGAACTCGAGCACGCCCTCGGCGAGCCGGCCGATTTCTTCAATGGTCAAATGGTGCTCGCGGCCCAGGGCGTAGATGACGCGCTCAAGGGGGATGGGGCGCACCGCGGAGCGCAGCTCGGGGGGAAGCTCGGCCAGCATTCTCTCTAACGTCAGGTCTGCCTCGGCTTCAGTCGAAGTTTTAACGAAGGCGGGCGGCGCAGGCGTCGGCCGGAGCACGGGCTTGGAGGGCACCGGTGGCGCCGGTCGCGGCAGGGGAAGTGTCGGGGCTGCCGGTCTCGGCAGTGGAGACGGCGTGCGCTCCATGATTCTTGCCTGCCCCGTAGCGTCTCGCTGAAAGCGGGACTGGTTCGGGGATTCCTGATTCATGATGCCAGGTAGTTGGGGCGGCGACAGAGGTACCCGGCGGGTTTCCGCTACTCCAGTGCCTAGTGCCTGATCCCTAGCGCCTTCGATTGGCCGCGCCTGCGGCGCCAGCGGCTGGAGCACGATGGGCTTTGGAGGCGGGGGCGGC
>CAYJUW010000009.1:0-18868 GCA_964373495.1 uncultured Candidatus Saccharibacteria bacterium
CCCCTCGTGGGGAATTTTTTTCTGAAAAATATTGAAGAGGGCAGCGGTGCCGCTGCCCTCGCCCTGCGAGAAGAGGAGAATTTCTCGCAGGGTTTTTTTCTTTTTTTGGCAAAATAAAAGGGGCAGCGTGCTATTTGTGCTGCCCCCGTGGCCATCACCCCCCGGCGCCGTTCTCTGGCAACGGCCAGCCCTGCTCTCTGAGCCAGCGGTGAGGTTCAATAACCCTGATCTGCGTTCTCCCGAGGTGCGTAATGGAATCCAGACATCGCTGGAGCTCCTCGGCCTCGGCTCGTACCTGAGGATTGTGTTGTATCCCCGGAACCCAGAGGATGACCCAGCATCCTCCCCCGCCTTGGCAGAGGGAAATCCATCCCGGCTTGTGACCGAACTCCAATGGCTCGGTCGTGATGATCCGCTTTGGGGTTCGCTCGGGGAACTCGAGGTGTTTTACAAAGAGCCGCTGCTCCCAACCCTCCGCCAGAGATTCTGCCACCGTGGAGTTCAGGAGGCAGTTGCTGACCCGTTCACGGAGCTGATGCTTGATGTGTGCGGTCGTCACGCCTCCATCACCTCCTTTTGCGGCGTTTTGACCTTCTCCGGAGTTTCTGAAGCGTACGAACGATTGTAAGCCCTGTGTGAAAAATGTCAAGCCCCTAACCAAAACCCGCCCTCTAGGGCGGGTTTTGGGATTCTATCGGGGTGGGGAGAATCGGACTCCCGCTGCAAGACCCCCAGCCTTGCGTACTGCCATTATACTACACCCCGGATGCCTGGCTCTTCTTACCCCTTTGTCCTATGGAGCGTTTTGATGCATGCCACGCAGGCCTTCACCCGTTTTCCGGATGCTAAGCGCACCCATTGGAGGTTAGGGTATTTGCGTTCGGTTTTGGTAAGATTGTAATGTCCGCGGAGGAGGACTCGCTTGCCGCCTATAATCGAGCCCTTGCCGCAGATGGCACATTTTCGCATAGTGTCTTCAAGATGTAAACAAATGGGGCAGCGTTCATCATATCAGAGTCGCTTACTGGTTTCAAATGGCCCGCCGTCGAAACCCTAAGCTCTAAACCCTAATTTCTAAACAAACCCTAATGTCCAAAACCTAAATTTTAGAACACGTTTTGGATTTTGAGCATTTGAATTTTGAATTTGTTTAGGATTTAGAAATTAGGATTTAGGATTTCCGCGCTTATGGAATCCGCAATCGCCATCATCTTCCAACTGGCCATCCTCATCTTTTCCGTGGTCATCCACGAGGTCTCGCACGGCTTGGCGGCTCAGGCCCTTGGCGACCCCACGGCCAAGTACGCCGGCCGCCTGACCCTGAATCCGGCCAAGCACCTCGATCCGGTCGGATCGTTCCTCGTACCGCTGGCGACCTTCATCATCCCGCGGCTCCTCGGCGGCGCGGGTTTCATCATCGGCTGGGCCAAGCCCGTACCCTATAACCCCTACCTGCTCCGGAATGCCGCCTATGGTCCGGCGCTCGTGGGCGCGGCCGGGCCGCTTTCCAACCTCGCCGTTGCCGTTTTCTTCGGTCTCCTCGTCCGGGCGGCCGGCCTCTGGGCCGCAATCGCGCCCGGGGCGGCCCCGGCCCTGCTCCCGGTGTTTAGCGCGATCGTGGTCATTAACCTGGCGCTGGCCATCTTCAACCTCGTGCCCATCCCGCCGCTTGACGGCTCCAAGGTCCTCTTCGCTCTTCTCCCCGCGGGGTGGGAGGGGGTCGAGGTCTTCCTCGAGCGCTTCGGGATTCCCCTCCTCATCGTCTTCATTTTTTACTTCGCCGGGATCATCTTCCCCATTGTGGCGCTCCTCTTCCGGCTCATCACCGGGGGCGCGCTCTTTTAGTCCGCCGGGTCTCAACACCGTTGACCCGCCGCGTTTCCTTTGGTATTCTTCAGGTTGGCTTTGCCGAGCCACCATGCCCACGATCAGCCAACTCATCAAATACGGCCGGGAGCCCCGTCGTTACAAATCCAAGGCGCCCGCGCTCCTGCGCGGTTTTAACGTGCTCAAAAACCGGCCGGTGTTCTATCCGGCGCCCTTCAAACGCGGGGTGTGCATCAAGGTCACGACGGTGACGCCCAAGAAGCCGAATTCCGCCCTGCGCAAGGTGGCCCGAGTGCGCCTGACCAACGGCATGGAGGTCACGGCCTACATTCCCGGCGTGGGGCATAACCTCCAGGAGCATTCGGTAGTTCTCATCCGCGGCGGCCGGGTCAAGGACCTGCCCGGGGTGCGCTACCACATCGTGCGCGGCGTGCTCGACGCCGCCGGGGTGGAGGGGAGGAAGCAGCAGCGATCCAAATATGGCGCCAAACGACCGAAATCCTAAGCACGGAATCAGAAACTCTAAACAAATCCAAATGACCAAAACACCGCTTGCATTTTGGACATTTGAGTTTTGGGTTTGTTTAGGATTTAGAAATTAGGATTTAGAGTTTCTAGCCGTATGCGCCGCAAACGCAAAGTAGAGCGGGACATCAAGCCCGATCTCAAATTCGATAACGCCCTGGTCGCGAAATTTATCAACCACGTGATGCGCCAGGGGAAAAAGACGGTGGCCGAGAAAGTCGTCTACCGCGCCTTTGATGCGGTGGCCCGCCAGACGCACGAGGATGCGCTGGTCGTCTTCCAGCGCGCCGTCCAAAACGCCTCGCCGCTCCTGGAGATCAAGTCGCGGCGCATCGGCGGGGCCACCTACCAGGTGCCGCGCGAGGTCAGCTCCAAGCGGCGGACAGCGCTGGCCTTCCGCTGGATTATCACCGCCGCCCGGTCCAAGAAGGGTAAGCCCATGGCTGAGAAACTGGCCGAGGAGCTGGTCTTGGCGGCCAAGAACGAGGGCATTGCCATCAAGCGCAAGGCCGACATGCATCGGATGGCCGAGGCCAATAAGGCCTTCGCCCATTTCGCCTGGTAGTGAAAATCCAAAATCCCAAGCACCAAATTCCAAACAAATCCCAATGGCCGAAATTCCAAATTCTCAACAGCGTTTTGGATTTTGGTCATTAGGATTTAAGTATTGTTTGTGATTTGGAATTTGGAATTTCATTTTATGGCCCGCGATTACCCCCTCGAACGAACGCGCGACATCGGCATTATCGCCCACATTGACGCCGGCAAGACCACGGTCACCGAGCGGATCCTTTTTTATACCGGCATTTCCCACAAGATCGGCGAGGTGCACGAGGGCACCACGGTGATGGATTGGATGGAACAGGAGCGGGAGCGGGGGATTACCATCACCGCCGCGGCGACGAATGTGTTCTGGACGCCCACATACCTTTATCCCGGCGGGAGTCCGCCTGCGCTGGACGTCATGGCCGACGCCGAGTTTTCCCGGCACATCGAAGAGGTGAAGAAAACCGGCGAGTACCGCATCAACATCATTGATACGCCCGGGCACGTGGACTTTACGGTGGAGGTGGAGCGATCGCTCCGGGTGCTTGACGGCGGGGTGGTGGTCTTTGACGGCGTGGCCGGCGTTGAGCCGCAGTCCGAGACGGTATGGCGCCAGGCCGACAAGTACCATGTTCCCCGGATCTGCTTCATCAACAAGCTCGACCGCACCGGCGCTTCCTTTGAGTTTTCGTTCCGTTCCATCCGCGAGCGCCTGACGTCCCAGGCCGTGGCCCTGGCCATCCCCATCGGCGCGGAGCAGGAGTTCGAGGGCGTGGTGGACCTCTTGGCCATGGAGGCGGTGCGCTTCACCGGTCCGCACGGCGAGGTCATCACGCGCAGCCCCATACCCGATTCGCTCCGTGCGGCGGCCGAGGAGTGGCGCCACCGCTTGGTTGAGAAAATCGCCGAGACCGATGAGGCCCTGACCGAGAAGTACCTCAGGAACGAAGCCATGTCGGAAGCCGAGCTCAAGGCCGCCCTTCGGCGGGCCACGCTCTCATCCCGGCTCGTCCCCGTGCTCTCCGGCTCGGCCCTGAAGAATAAGGGCGTGCAGCTCCTGCTCGACGCCGCCTGCGACTATCTGCCTTCGCCCTCAGACGTGCCGCCGGTCAAGGGCATCAATCCCAAGACCGGAGCCGAGGAGGAGCGCGAGGCCAGGGACGACGCGCCGTTTAGCGCGCTGGCCTTCAAGCTCCAATCCGATCCTTTTGTCGGCCAGCTGACCTACTTTCGCGTTTACTCCGGCGCGCTGGAAGCCGGATCCTACGTCCTGAACGCCAGCACGGGAGAGTCCGAGCGGGTCGGCCGGATTCTGCGCATGCACGCCAACCACCGCGAGGAGTTAAAAGAAATCCAGGCCGGGAACATCGGGGCCATTGTCGGCCTCAAGGGTACGCGGACCGGCGATACCCTCTCCGATCCCGATCAGCCCATCGTGCTGGAGCGGATCACCTTCCCCGAGCCGGTGGTGTCGCTCCGCATCGAGCCCAAGACCAAGGCCGATCAGGAGAAGCTCGGCCTGGCGCTCAAGCGGCTGGCCGCGGAGGATCCGACCTTTCGCATCAAGGGCGACCCGGAAACCGGGGAAACGATCATCTCCGGCATGGGCGAGCTGCATCTGGAAATCATCGTCGAGCGCATGCGCCGCGAATTTTCCGTGGCGGCCAATGCCGGCCGGCCGCAGGTGGCCTACAAGGAAACCGTCCGCGCCGCAGCCGAGGCCGAGGGCCGATACATCAGGCAGTCGGGCGGCCGGGGGCAGTACGGGCACGTGTGGCTGAAAGTTGAGCCGGCCGAGCGGGGCAAGGGGTTCGAGTTCGTGGATGCCATCAAGGGCGGGACTATCCCTTCTGAATTCATCCCGGCGGTGGAGAAAGGCGTGCGCGAAGCCATGGACCGGGGCGTGCTGGCCGGCTACCCGGTGGTGGACCTTTGCGTTACGCTCTATGACGGCTCCTACCATGAGGTGGATTCCTCGGAGGCGGCCTTTAAGATCGCCGGATCCATTGCCTTTCAAGAAGCGGCGCGCCGCGGCGGTCTGGTGTTGCTTGAGCCGATCATGCAGGTTGAGGTCGTGACGCCGGAGAGCTTTTTGGGCGAGGTAACCGGAGATCTCAACGCCAAGCGCTCGCGCATCGAGAGCATGGGCGAGCGCGGAGAAGGGATCAAGGTCATTGGCGCCAAAGTGCCTCTGGCCGAGATGTTCGGTTATGCCACGGCCGTCCGGTCATTGACGCAGGGGCGGGCCTCCTTTACCATGGAATTCGACCGCTACGAGGAGGTACCGGTCAATATCGCGCAGGCCATTGTCGAAGGGAAGAAGTAATAATTTCTCGAATCCGTCTCGAATGAGATCGAATCCGTTTCGAATGACCGTATTCGAGAACCATTCGGTGACATTCGGGGATGATTCGAGAAACGTGTATATGTTCGACCAACTCAAACCCATCATGCGGAACGGCGAGCGGTACATCGTGGTTGAGGGCGGCCGGCCGGAGTATGTCCTGATGCGCTTTTCGGACTACGCGGCATTGGCCTCGGGCAAGCGGGATAACCCCGGGCACCAAAATCCTTCGGCCGGCGAATGGGAGCGGGCCAATGCCGAGCTTGAGGAGGTGCGCGCCTCGGCCGAGCCGCCGCAGGCGCCGAGCGCAGGAGCCGGCTCGCTCCATCTGAATCCAGACCCGACCACGATCCGCTTGGAAGATTTGCCGCTGTAGCTCCGGGGGCGGGACGACCCTTGACCCCCTTCGGGCGGATTGGTAGGATTGAATTTGTTGTCCGGTAACCGCGCAACACGGATACTGAACGCATTGCGCAAGGATTAAAACGAAGCGCACCCGTATTCGTTTTGATTCGCTGCGGAATCCGTTTCCTATCAGTGTTATCTTCCTAAAATGGCAAAGTTTGAGCGAACCAAGCCGCACTTGAACGTCGGCACCATCGGCCACGTAGACCACGGTAAGACGACGCTGACCGCCGCGCTGACCAAGGTGCTGAACCTCGCCGGGTATAACGCCCGGGTCGAGACGGTGGACCAAATTGATAACGCGCCGGAGGAGAAGGCGCGCGGCATTACCATTGCGCTCCACCACGCCGAGTACGAAACGGCTCGTCGCCACTACGCGCATATTGACGCCCCCGGGCACGCCGATTACATCAAGAACATGATTACCGGGGCGGCCCAGATGGACGGCGCGATCCTCGTGGTCTCGGCCGTAGACGGCCCCATGCCGCAGACCCGAGAGCACATTCTCCTGGCGCGCCAGGTCGGCGTGCCGGCTGTCGTCGTCTTCCTGAATAAGGTGGATGCGGTGGAGGATACGGAACTCGTGGATTTGGTTGAGGCCGAGGTGCGCGAACTTTTAAAGAAGTACGAATTTCCCGGCGATGAAACGCCCGTCATCCGCGGCTCGGCCCTGAAGGCCCTTGAGGCGGCATCGAAGGACGATCCTGCCGCTCAGCCGATCCTCGAATTGGCTCATGCCCTCGATGAGTACATCCCCGAGCCCGTCCGGGAGGTGGACAGGCCCTTCTTGATGCCGATTGAGGACGTGTTCTCCATTGAGGGGCGGGGGACGGTGGTGACTGGTCGTATCGAGCGCGGCAAGGTCAAGCTGAATGACGAGGTGGAGGTGGTCGGGCTCCGCGACACTTCCAAGACCATCGTCACCGGTATTGAGATGTTCAATAAGTCCCTCGATGAGGGCATGGCCGGCGACAACGCCGGGATTTTGCTCCGCGGCTTAAAGAAGGAAGATGTCGAGCGCGGGCAAGTCATTTCGAAACCCGGATCGGTCACCCCGCACACGGAGTTCGAATCCGAGGTGTATATCCTGACCAAGGAAGAGGGCGGCCGGCACACGCCGTTCTTCGCCGGCTACAAGCCGCAGTTTTACCTCCGCACTACGGACGTGACGGGCGAGGTCACCCTGCCCTCCGGCACGGAGATGGTCATGCCCGGCGACACCGTGCAGTTCACGGTCAAGCTCATCGGACCGGTGGCCCTGGAAGAGAAACAGCGCTTTGCCATTCGCGAAGGGGGGAAAACCGTGGGCGCGGGGGTGGTAACTAAAATTTTGAAGTAATGTGATGCCAATTGTGCGAATTTCATGCCAATCTGGCGAATTGCGAATGTATGGCGGACGTATTCGTAATTTGTAGATTGGCACCCCATTGGTAGATTGGCATCATGGTATAGTTCTTTCCCAGCCCATGGCTACGACCAAGCAGAGTACGGTAAAAGTAAAGGAAGAAGAGGTAAAGCCCCGCATCCGGATTCGCGTCCGGGCCTACGACTATAAGATCATTGACGCCTCGGTAAAGCAGATCGTGGACACCGCCCGGCGCCATGGCGCGGAGGTCATCGGGCCGGTGCCGCTTCCGACCGAAATCAAGAAGTACACGGTCAACCGCTCGACCTTCGTGCACAAGGATGCCCGGGAGCAGTACGAGATGCGCGTCCATAAGCGGCTCATTGATATCTTGAGCCCCACGCCCAAGACCATTGACGCCTTGATGAATCTCACCCTGCCGGCCGGCGTGGATGTAGAGATTAAGATGTGAAGTGTTTGCCTCCGACGAGTCGTCGGAGCTGCAAACACTTCATCCCGAGCGGAGCGATGGATCTCCCAGGATGGAGGGTAATTGCGAATACTTGTGTGGAGTAGTTCCGGTTTGCCGAGCCGTTGCGAGGCAACGACCGGAACTCATCCGCCGAAGCCTACGGCGGAGGCGGATTATCTTGGATCGTTGCCCAGCTCCCATTTGGTAAAATGGAAGCCGGGGAGTGATCCATGATCACTCTCACTCGGTTGTCTCGTATGGCATTCAATAGCGCGATACTCTGAGCTGCGATCGAAACCCGCATTCGTTTCGGATGCCGGGCAACCGGCTTTTTCATTTGTTTGCCTGCGAGCGCACGTCAAAGGCGCAACGCGAGCAGCTGCAGGAAATGAACCCGCCGAAGCTCGCCTAGGGCGTAGGCGGGTTACCATGGTTGCCCACCTCCGCCCCACATAGGGGCTTCGGCGGATGCTCATATTCGTAGCTTCTCGCTACGCTCAAAGACGAATATGGCAAAATTTCTCCTCGGCAAAAAACTCGGTATGACGCAGGTCTTCAACGGGAGCGGGAACGTAGTCCCGGTCACGCTGATTGAAACCGGCCCGATGTCGGTCATCCGCGAGAGGACCGCGGAGAAGGACGGCTACCAAGCCCTCCAGTTTGGATTTGGCAGGCGCAAGGCCAAGAATATTGCAAGGCCGCAGCGGAAGGAGTGGAAGGAACTGGGTACGTTTGCGGTCGTAGCCGAGGGCCGCGGTATGTCCGGCAAGGCCCGCGGCGAGAACGTTGATCTCACGCAGTTTGCCGAAGGCGATATCGTGAAGGTCGCCGGCGTCTCCAAGGCCAAAGGGTTCCAGGGCGTGGTTAAGCGCCATGGATTTCACGGCGCGCCCGCGACGCATGGCACCAAGCATGCCCACCGCGAGCCCGGATCCATCGGCGCCACCTGGCCCCAGCGGGTCATCAAGGGCCGGCGCATGGCCGGCCGAATGGGCGGCGAGCGGGTGACAGTGCGGAATCTGAAAGTGGTGAAAATTGATGCCGAGAAGCAGATGATCGCAGTCAGCGGGGCAGTGCCAGGGAGGAGAGGAACGCTATTAGCAATACGAGGATAGCCGCCACCGTCATTGCGAGCCGCCAAAGCGGCGAAGCAATCTCGAAGATCGTCACGGGCTTCGCCCTCGCGATGACAAGGAGAGCAATGCCGTACAAACAAGGTTACGTCTACATTATGACGAATCCACGAAACACGGTACTTTACACTGGCGTCACCAGCGATCTCCAGAAACGCGTATCCGAGCACAGACAAAAGTTTGTCGAAGGATTCACCAAGAAATACAACATTACGAAGCTGGTTTACTACGAGGTGTTCGGTTCTATCGTTGATGCCATCCGGCGCGAGAAGCAGATCAAGGCCGGTTCCCGCAAGAAGAAACTTGCCTTGATTGGCTCCTTGAATCCGGAGTGGCGGGATCTATCCGAAGACTTGTAGAGTCATCGCGAGGAGGGCGGCGCAGGCGACCGACGCGGCGATCTCGTATCATAGTTACGCACGGGATTGCTTCGCTTCGCTCGCAATGACGGTCAAATAAAAAAGCGCCACGACGTTTCGGGTCATGGCGCCGCGCAGGGCGGTGTGAGTTGAAGACCGATGTTACTTCGTGGCGTAGCCAGCTACCTGATTCCACGGAATACTGATGGCACCGCGCTCCTGCTCGCAATCGACCGTTTTTTTCATGAAGGTGAGTCCCTTCGGACAGCTCATGACGGTTCCGTTCTTGAGCTTGACTTCGGCGGGGCCATGCCACGAAGAGCACGCGGCAAGGAAAATCGCCCCCCCAACTATTCCAAAGAGCAATCCTCTCATAGAGCCCTCCTTTCTCCCGGTTAAGTTGTTAAGTTAATGAGTTGCATAAAACCGCATGAATGTCAAGGTCTACCCGCCCAAAGTTTGCTAGAGCAAACTTTTAGGCGGGCAGGCAACCAATCAGGCAAAAGACATGGAAGTTGAAGTGTATAACCAACAGGGCAAGTCAGTCGGAAGTATGGAGCTGCCGGCGGTTTTGGCGACCCCGTGGAACGCCGACCTTGTGTACCAGGTGGTGACGAGCCAGCAGGCCAACCGTCGTCAGGTCGTGGCGCACGCCAAGGGCCGGAGCGAGGTGCGGGGCGGCGGGAGAAAGCCCTGGCGTCAGAAGGGCACGGGCCGGGCGCGCCACGGCTCCATCCGCTCGCCGATTTGGAAGGGCGGCGGGGTTACCCACGGGCCGACCAAAGAGCGGAGTTTTAAAAAGAAGATCAATAAGAAAATGGCGGCGCGGGCGCTCGCCGCCGTTCTGGCCGCGAAGGTCCGAGATCGGGAGGTGTTGATGGTGGACGATCTTATACTGGCGCAGCCAAAGACCAAGGAAGCCACGAGCGTCCTTAAGAACTTTAGCCGGATCAAGGCCTTTCAAGATCTTGCGTCCAAGCCCCGCCGCGCACTCTTCCTCCTCTCCGGCCCTGATCAGAATTTAAAGCGCGCATTTCGAAACGTACCGGCGGTAGAGATGGCCGAGGCGCGGAACGTCACGGCCCTCGATGTCATCAATCGCAAATACATTGTCATGCCCAAAGCCAGCATTGACGTTTTAGCGAAACGCTGTCAGGTGTAAGGCGCGAGGCGCGAGGTGCAAGTTATGGTTTTGGGCACCTACTTACACCTAACACCTGTCACCTAGCACCTCGTTATGTTCAACCCCTTCAAGAAGAAATCCAAACCCGTTAGGGCGCCAACAGTGCTGGAACCGAGCGCCGAAGTACCGCCCCGGCCGGCGGCGGTTCAGCCGGAACGCCCCGCGGAGGAGCCCATCGGCGCGGCTCGGGACCGGCGCCGCACCATCGGCGTCCTGGCCCAGCCGCACCTCACCGAGAAGTCGAACGCCGCGGCGGTTCATGGCTGGTACGCCTTTCGCGTGGCGCCGGAGGCGAATAAAGTTCTGATCCGAAAGGCCGTCGAGGATCGCTACCGGGTCTCCGTCAGAGCGGTGCGCATCCTCGGCGCCCGTCCGAAGAAAATCCGGTTGGGACGGATCGAAGGCCGAACGCCGGGATTCAAGAAAGCCATGGTCAAGGTGAAAGAAGGTCAATCTATTGAGTTCACCTAATATGATGCCAATCTACGAATCTTATGCCAATCTGGCGAATATGCGAATCCGATTCGCAATTTGTAGATTGGCATGCCCGCATTATTGGCATCACATGGTGCGTAGCACGATATGAAGAAGTATTCCCCCACATCCCCGGGACGCCGCGGAGCCGAGATGGTAGACACCTCGATCCTGACGAGAACGGAGCCGACCAAATCCCTCACGGTGGGATTCCGGCGCGGCGTGGGCCGGAACGCCCAGGGCCGCATTACCACCCGCCACAAGGGCGGCGGCGTCAAGCGGCTCTACCGCCTGGTGGATTTCCGCTACGATAAGAAAGACATTCCCGCGGTGGTGGAGACGCTGGAGTATGATCCCAACCGGACGAGCTTCATTGCTCTTGTCCGCTACGCCGACGGCGAGCGGAGGTATGTGCTCGCTCCGCAGGGCTGGGCCGTGGGTCAGAGATTTCTCGTCTCGGCGTCAGCGCCCATCGAGGTCGGCAACCGCCTGCCGCTCCAAGTCATCCCCGTCGGCACGCTCGTGTTCAACGTTGAGCTCCAACCCAATAAAGGCGCGCAGTTGGTGCGATCCGCCGGCGGGGTCGCGGAGGTGCTGGCCGTTGAGGGCGGTTTTAGCCAGCTGAAGCTCCCCTCGGGTGAAATCCGCCGGGTGCCATCGGGCGCCTGGGCAAGCATTGGCTCGCTCTCCAATCCCGAGCGGGCGTTCATGACCGTAGGCAAAGCCGGTCGGAGCCGGCTTCGGGGTATCCGGCCCACGGTGCGCGGCTCGGCCATGAACCCTAGAGAGCACCCCTACGGCGGCGGCGAGGGGCGAACCCTCCGGGGTACGCGCCGGCCCAAGACCATGTGGGGCAAGGTGACCGGCGGAGTGAAAACGCGAAAGAAGAAACGGTCGGATAAGTTTATTCTCCAGCGAAGAAAATAAGTATGATGCCAATCTACAAATCTTATGCCAATCCGGCGAATTGCGAATGCCGCATTGGCGATTGGTAAATTGGCATAGGATTCGCAAAATTGGCATCACTTACTATGGCCCGATCATTAAAGAAAGGCCCCTACGTCCATCCCGCAGTCCTGAAGTGGATGTCCCGGGTAAAACCGGGCGGGCGAACGGCCATTAAGACCTGGGCGCGGAATTCGACGATCACGCCGGAGATGATCGGCTATACCTTTGGCGTGCACAACGGCCGGGCGTTCATCGAGGTGCGGATTACCGAGGAGATGGTCGGGCACCGCCTGGGTGAGTTCGCTCCGACGCGGAAATTCATCCGCCACGGCGGCCGGATACAGAAAGAACTCGAGCAAAAAGCTCAGCAGGCCGCCGCCGCCAAACCATAATGCCAATCAACGAATGGCGTGCGAGTGCTTCGAATAACCGGACGATATTCGCGGCATTCGAATGCGGTTTGTAGATTCGAATGACATTCATGAAAATTACCGCTGAGCTCAACTACCTTCGCATGGCGCCGCGCAAAGTCCGCGCAGTGGCCGATGCCCTGCGCGGCAAGAACGTGCATGAGGCCGAGATATCGCTCCGGTTCCTGGCGCGCCGCGCGGCCGGCCCGATTGCAAAGCTCCTTCATTCGGCCGTGGCCAATGCCCGGCAGAACTTCCAGGTCACCGATCCTGCCGCGCTCCGGGTGAGCGAAATAAGCGTGAATCAGGGTCCGGCGCTGAAACGCATCCGCCCCCGGGCCTTCGGCCGGGCGTTCCCGATTCGGAAGGAAACGAGCCGCGTCACGCTGGTGCTGGAAGCGCACGGCATTACTTCCCGGCGCCGGCGCCGCGCCAAGCCGGCTGCGGTGCGGATGGCCGCCGCAGAGGCCAAAGGAGAGCGGACGGAAGGGGTCAAGCCCGCGCTCGAGCGCGAGGCCTTCCGCGAGCGTCCCCGAGCCAGGACCAAACCGACGGAGTTTGTGCGGAGGATGTTCCGCCGAAAAGCCATCTAAAGAAATGCAAAATTTAAAAATCAAAAGTCAAAATGACAAATCAAAATTCAAAATGGCCCGCGGAGCGGGGTACCAACATTTTGCATTTTGCATTTTGCATTTTACATTGGAGCATCAGCGACCATGACCCACCGCGTCCACCCCCATATCTTCCGCATCGGCGAAACCACGACCTGGAAGTCGCGCTGGTTTACTATGAAGCGCTTTCCGGTCTACCTCCGGGAGGATACGCTGCTCCGCGAGTGGCTGTCCGGGCGCCTTTCGGGCATGCGCGTCTCCGCGATTGAAATTGAGCGTTCACCGAATACGCTCTCCGTGATGATCAAAACGGCCCGGCCGGGCATCCTCATCGGACGCGGCGGAGAGGGCATTGAGAAATTAAAGCGGGATGTTGAACAGAAGCTCCGCGAGATTGCTACGCGCTCGCCGCGGCGCGAGTTTCCCACCGACCAGAGGCGGGCCGCCGTTCCGGCGGGGCGCGCCTCACCCGGCGGGCGGGAGTTGAAGCTCGTGATCGAGGAAGTGCGCTCGCCGGAGACCGATGCCCACCTGGTGGCCGAAGCCATCAAGGAAGATATTGAAAAGCGCCTCCGCTTCCGGAGGATTTTGAAACAGACCGCGGAGAAGGTCATGGCGCATAAGGAGGTCAAAGGGGTCAAGGTGATGCTCTCCGGGCGCCTGGACGGCGCGGAGATGTCGCGGGTGGAATGGACCAAGCGAGGCCGCGTTCCCCTTCAGACCATCCGCGCCAATATCGATTACGCGCTGGCCGAGGCCCGCACCACCTATGGCACGATCGGGATCAAGGTGTGGGTCTATAAGGGAGACGTATTCAGCGAGAAATCCGAAGCACGAAATTCGAAATCCTAAACAAATCCCAATGGCCAAAACCCAAAATCCAAAGCAAGTTTTTAATTTTGGAAATTTGAACTTTGATATTGTTTCGGATTTCGGATTTCGGATTTAGGATTTTTCGTTGTATGCTGCAGCCCAAGAAAGTAAAGCATCGCAAGTGGCATAAAGGCCGTTCGCGGGGCACGGAGGCCCGCGGCGCGGATTTGGCCTTCGGCAGTTTTGGTCTGAAAGCCGAGGAAGCGCGCTGGTTGACGGCCCGGCAAATTGAGGCGGCGCGCCGGGCCATCACCCACCACATCCAGCGCGGGGGCAAGCTCTGGATCCGCGTGTTCCCGGATAAACCGGTGACCAAAAAACCGTCGGAGGTAACGCTCGGCGGGGGGAAGGGGTCGGTGGATCACTATGTCTTCCCCGTGCGGCCGGGGCGGATCATTTTGGAGATGGACGGCGTGCCCGGCGATACCGCCGTTTCGGCGCTCCGGCGCGCCGCAGCCAAGTTGCCCATCAGGACCCGTATCGTGAGGAAGTTATGATGCCAATTTTGCGAATTCAATGCCAATCTACCAATCGCCAATGCCTGTGGTGAGCGTGTCGAACCACGGATTGGCAATTCGCCAGATTGGCGTAAAATTCGTAGATTGGCATCACGGAGGTATGAAGGCCGTTGAACTTAGCAAAAAATCCACCGATGAATTGCGCCAGCTCCTCGGAGAGAAGCTCCTCCGCATGGAAGAACTGAGAACTCTCCTCGTTCAGAAGAAGGCGAAGAACGTGAAGGAGCTGGGGCTCGTTCGGAGAGATATCGCCAGAATTCTGACCGTCCTGCAGCAGGTTAACCGTCCTGCAGCAGGTTGAGCGAGTTAAGTAAATTATGTGAATTAAGTCCGCGAAGTGCTGTGTTCCATTCGAACGAGCTTAACTCGCTTAACTTGCCCCGCAACTTCCGCGAACAAAGAGAGCGCTGAAGTTGCGAGGATCCCGTACCTCCCGAACTGATGACTCGGACCTCAGAGAAGTTCCTATCGCGGAAGTACGGGATCGCGCACTCTAACCCCGCTTCGTTCGGGATGGTGCGGTGACTTAATTCACTTAATCAGCCAGTCGTTGCCATGAGAACTCTCCAGGGGGCCATCGTTTCCAACCGCATGGCCAAGACCGTGGTGGTGCGCGTAGAGCGCCTCGTGCGGCATCCTCTATACCGGAGGTATTATCGGGTGAGCCGCAGGTATAAAGCCCACGCCGAAGATGCCGCCGAGTATCAGATCGGCGATATGGTCCGGATCGTTGAAACGCGTCCACTCTCGAAGGAGAAGCGGTGGAGGGTCATGGCGTTGGTCCGTAGGAACGAGCCCGAAGAGGGCGAAGTTCCTGCGGAAACCAACTCATGACCCCCACTTTCAAGGGCGGCGAGCTCATTTCCCCGCCGGGGTTAGGTTGCCCGATATCTGGCAGTACTCATGAAACGAGAGAAGTTGTGCCGCCTCTGAACGTGGGGGTGCTGAATTTTATAGCTTCGCTATCGCTCAGATAAAATTCGCATGATCCAATGATCCAAACCCGTTCCATGCTCAAGGTCGCCGATAATTCAGGCGCCAAGCTGATCCAGGTTATCC
Organism: uncultured Candidatus Saccharibacteria bacterium; assembly: GCA_964373495.1. GTDB lineage: Bacteria > Patescibacteriota > Minisyncoccia > Sungbacterales > SURF-37 > JACQMJ01. The sequence continues at coordinate 15,033 of CAYJUW010000009.1, forward strand.
GGGTGCTCGGCGGTTCGGGCCGCCGCTACGCCGAGCTCGGAGATTTGGTCGTGGCTGCGGTGAAGGTCGCCGAGCCCCGGAAGCCCGTTAAGAAAAAAGACGTAGTCCGCGCCGTCATTGTCCGGCAGAAGCGGCCCTCCCGCCGGGCCGACGGCACGTACGTTCGTTTCGATGACAACGCCGCGGTGGTCGTGGAGGGACTCGAGCCGAAGGGCGGGCGCATTTTCGGGCCAGTGGCCCGGGAATTGCGGGAACGGGGGTTTGCCAAGATAGTTTCCCTGGCCCCCGAGGTCGTGTAGTGTGATGCCCATATGCGAATTTCATGCCAATCTACAAATTGCGAATACGGATTCGCGATTCGCTGATGGGCATAAGATTTATAGATTGGCACCAATTTGATGAAGATCAAAAAAGGCGATACGGTAAAAATCCTCTCCGGCAAGGACCGCGGCAAACGGGCCAAGGTCACCCGCGTGCTCCCTTCGGATGGCCGGATTATGGTTGAGGGAGTGAATTTGAAAAAGCGGCACCGCCGTTCGCGCCGGCAGGACAAGAAGGGCGAGATCGTGCTTATCCCCGCGCCCGTTTCAGTGTCAGCGGTGCAGGTAGTGTGCCCCGCGTGCGGCAAACCCACCCGGGTGGGGTATACCTGGAACGAGGCAGGAGGAAGGGTCAGAATGTGTAAGAAGTGTAGGGCCGCCCTATAGATCATGAAATTTGAAACCCGAAACCCGAAACCCGAAACAAGTTCAAAATCCCAAATTCCAAATGCCAAACCCGTTTTGGATTTTGGTCGTTGGGGTTTGTTTCGGATTTCGAGCTTGGGGCTTCGTATTTTATGACCACGTTGCAAGAAAAGTACCGCAAAGAGGTGGTCCCTGAGATGCAGAAGCAGTTTGGCTATAGGAATACTATGGCCGTGCCGCGGATCGCCAAGGCGGTGGTGAATGTCGGGGTGGGGCGTCTCCGCGAGGAGAAGCAGGGAGCGCACGTGCGCCGGGCGCTTGAGCTCATCACCGCTCAGCGCGCCGCGCCTCGCCCGGCCAAGCAGGCCATCGCCGCGTTCAAGACCCGCCGGGGGCTCATCGTCGGCTACCAGGTCACCCTCCGCGGTCCGCGGATGTGGGATTTCCTCTCGCGGCTCGTCAACCTCGCCATCCCCCGGCAGCGCGACTTCCGGGGCCTTGACCCCTCTTCGTTCGACGAGAAGGGGAATTTGACAATAGGGTTCCGGGAGCATATCGTGTTCCCAGAGCTCATCGGCGAGGATGTGCCATTTATTTTTGGGCTGGAGGCTACGGTCGTGACCACAGCCAGGCGCCGGGAGGAGGGGATTCGGCTGCTGAAGCTGTTGGGATTCCCCATCAGATGAAACCCTAAACTCTAAACCCTAAGCTCTCAACAAACCCCAATGACCAAAATCCAACATTCCGAAACACGTTTTGAATTTTGGATAGTTGGATTTGTGTATGGTTTAGAAATTAGGATTTAAGATTTTGGGGTAGTGGTTCGAGATTATGGCTAAAAAATCGGTCATAGCCAGGGCTTTACGGAGACCAAAATACAAATCGCGGGTGGTGCGGCGTTGCTTTCGCTGCGGCCGCAAGCGCAGCTACCTCCGGGATTTCGACCTCTGTCGGATCTGCTTCCGAGAATTAGCGAATAAGGGAGAGATTCCCGGAGTTAGAAAGTCATCATGGTAGTATCGATGCCAATATGCACATGAATACTAATCATACGAATTTGTATCGTTAGTACATTTGTGTATTCGCATCGCTACTCTTGCTATGGACCCCGTCTCCGACTTCTTCACCCGAATCAAGAATGGCTACCGTGCGCGCAAGGCGACGGTCGTGGTGTCGCATTCGGGCCTGAAAGCCGAAATCGCGCGCCTCTTGGCCGGGCGCGGCTACCTTGAGGCGGTGGAAAAGAAGGGCCGGAAGGTGCGGAAGTTCCTCGAGCTCAAGCTCCGCTACCGCGGCGCCGTGCCGGCGCTCACCGGTGTGGCGCTGATTTCCAAACCCTCTCGCCGGATTTACCTGAAACGCGGCGAAATCCGTACGCCCCGCCAGGGTTTCGGTACGCTCATCGTTTCCACTTCCCAAGGGCTCATGACCGGCGAGGAAGCCAGGAAGGCCGGCGTCGGGGGAGAGGCCATCGCCGAAGTATGGTAACCATGATGCCAATCTACGAATCTTATGCCAATCTGACGAATCGCCAATCCGTGGTTCGACACGCTCACCACAGGCATTGGCGATTGGCAGATTGGCATAGAATTTGTATATTGGCATCACATGAGTAGGATTGGCAAACAACCCATTGCACTCCCTGCGGGGGTGCGCGTGGAGGTGGCGGGCCATACCGTCACCGTCACCGGTCCGGAGGGAACGCTCACCCGGACGATCCGCCCGGAAGTTCGCGTCGTCGTTAGCGAGGGAAGCGTGCGCGTCGTTCCGGCCTCGTCGAGCCGCAAGATGCCGGCCTACTGGGGCCTCACGCGCGCTCTCCTCGCGGCCATGGTCGAGGGCGTGACCCGGGTTTTTGAGAAGAAACTTGAAATCGAAGGCATCGGCTATCGGGCCTCGCTCTCCGGGCGAGACCTCGAGCTCGCCGTGGGCTTCTCGCACCCCGTGCGCGTTCCGGCGCCTTCGGGGATCGCCTATCACGTGGGGAAGAACACGATTACTGTCTCCGGGATTGACAAGGAGCTGGTCGGCGATGTTGCGGCGCGCATCCGCGCCGTCCGGCCGCCCGAGCCCTATAAGGGCAAGGGTATCCGCTACGCCGGAGAAGTGATTCGCCGCAAAGCCGGAAAGAAAGCCGTAGCCGCTACCTAATGCGGAAACCCAAAATCACAAATTCAAAATTCCAATGACCAAAATGCAAACGCGTTTTGAATTCAGAATTTTGGACTTTAAATTTGTTTGTCGTTTGGTGGTTGGCATTTAAAATGCGGATTACCTCAAAACGCCGAAAAGCAGAACGGCGCCAAAGAAGAATACGGGCGAGCATGAAGGGCACGGCCGAATACCCGCGGCTTTCGGTATTCCGCTCGCACCGCCACCTTATGGCCCAGCTGATTGACGATGCCCGCGGTCGGACCGTGGCCAGCGCCTCTGATCTCGGTCGGCTCAAAGGCCAGAAGAGCCGAAAGTCCTTGACCGGGCCAGAGCGAGCTGGAGCAGTTGGTCATCGCCTGGCCGAGCGCGCCAGGACACTGGGTATTACCCGGGCGCAGTTTGACCGCGGCCGCTACCGCTACCACGGCCTGGTTGCGGCCCTGGCCAAAGGGGCGCGGGCTGGTGGTTTAGAATTTTGATCTGTGTGCGGGCGCCCAAAAGGGGGTCGGGGGAAAGCGGGAGGTTTCCCCCGTGGAGGAAACCACCGAGGGAGCGCGGCGACCGAGGGTCAGAAACCGTGGGTTTCTGAGGAGCGCAGCCGACCACAGGAGGCTGCGCGACGCGGCCGCTACCGCTACCACGGCCTGGTTGCGGCCCTGGCCAAAGGGGCTGCGGAAAGGCGGACTCCAACTATGATGCCCATCAGCGAATTTCATGCTAATCTACCAATCGCCAATGCCTGTGGTGAGCGTGTCGAACCATACGAATTACTAATAACGACCAGGCATATTCGCAATTCGCCGGATTGGCACCGCGCCCGACTTCGCCTTGACTGCTTTTCATTAACCCGCTTATTAAGCCCATATCGAGTCTGGGATGGTCAACTGCAGTTATGCATAAAGCGGCGAAGTCAAGGCGGCCGGGTAAGATTTGTAGATTAACATCACCTTAATGGCGCAGCGAAGCCGCAGAGCCAGTCAACCGAGGGGGCGCGAA